>JBDNGJ010000023.1:0-45683 GCA_041689365.1 Virgibacillus sp. | reverse complement strand
TTTTCGATATTATCCGGACACAGAAGCCCTTATTTTAAATATATCATGGTTATTTAACTGTATTTGTGTGAAATAAGGTCCCTGATGTCCGCAAACACCACCATTTTCGTGAATTTCTGCCAAATAAGGTCTCTGGTGTCCGCGAAACCTCAAATTTGCTATATGAAAAATAATTTTCGTGATAGATGGTGGTTGCCCATTCGGCAGCCATGGCGGTTTCTTACTGCTAACAAGGCTGTCACCGCAAGTAAAACGGTGACAGCCTTTTTTCTTATCATCCCAACAGCAGTTTTTCCATTTCGTTAAGCTTTTCTTCAAACACATCAATTGCTGCCAATATTGGCTCTTTCGATGTCATGTCTACGCCTGCTTTCTTCAGTACTTCAATCGGGTAATCACTGCTTCCCGCCTTCAGGAAGTCAAGATAACGATCAACCGCACCTTCTTCCCCATTAAGAATTTGCGTGGAGAGTGCAGTAGCTGCAGAGTATCCGGTCGCATACTGATAGACATAATAGTTCATATAAAAATGTGAGATCCTCGCCCATTCCAGGCCAATTTCTTCGTCTGAAACAACGTCATCACCGAAGTATTTTTTATTCAGATTGTGGTATATTTCAGTCAGTTTCTCAGCAGTTAGGGCCTCACCCTCTTGCATGCGTTTATGAATATCATGCTCGAATTCAGCAAACATTGTTTGACGAAAAACAGTTCCGCGAAATCCTTCCAGAAAGTGATTTAGCAAATAAAGTTTTTGTTTCTTGTCGTCCACATGGTTTAACATATAATCATTAAGCAATGCTTCATTACATGTCGATGCAACTTCTGCAACGAAAATCGAGTAGTTTCCATACCGAAATGGCTGTGATTCATGTGTGTAATAGCTGTGTAATGAATGTCCAAGCTCATGTGCCAAGGTAAATAAATCATTCACCTTACCCTGCCAATTAAGTAACACGTATGGATTTGTGCCATATGCACCTGATGAATATGCCCCGCTTCGTTTTCCTTTATTTTCTTCAACGTCAATCCAACGATTCTCAAAGCCTTCATTCACTTTACTCACATAATCCTCGCCAAGAGGTGCGAAGCTGTCAATTACATATTCCTGCGCTTTTTCATAAGGAATCGTCATATCGACATCTTTTACTAGTGGTGTGTACATATCATACATGTGTAGTTCGTCGAGCCCGAGTACTTTCTTGCGTAATTCAGCATAACGGTGCAACAATGGTAATTTATCATTAACTGCTTCAACCAGATTGTCATACACCTGCTCAGGAATATTGTTGCCGTCCAGCGCTGCGTGCCGTGCGGAGTCATAATTACGTACCTTTGCATTAAAATTATCTGTTTTAACCGTACCAGTTAATGTGGCGGAAAATGTATTTTTAAATTTGCCATATGTTTCATACATTGCTTTAAATGCAGCTTCACGTACACTGCGGTCTTTGGACTCTAAAAATCCAATATAACGTCCATGGGTTAAATCAATCTCTTCCCCATCTTCATTTTTAATTGTAGGGAAAGTTAAATCTGCATTATTGAGCATTCCAAAGGTATTCTCGGCGGTGGACATTGGCTCTGATGCTTCTGCCAGTAATGCCTCCTCTTTTTCACTTAATACGTGTGGGCGCTGACGTGAAATTTCATCGAGCGTTTTTTCATATAACTTTAACTCTTCCTTTTCTTTAACAAAGCTTTGCAGTTTTTCTTCGTCCGTAGACAGGATCTCCGGAACAATATAACTCATAGAACTTGATGCAATTGTCAACAGATTCTCAGCCTTTGAATTCATCTCCTGATATTTGGAGTTGGTTGTATCCTGATCTGAGCGCATATGTGCATATGTAAATAGCTTGCCTAGTCGTTCTGACAGTTGATCCTGCAGTTTTAGTACATCATACAGATTTTGTGCTGATTCCGTAATTTCACCTTGAAATTTTTCAATTGATGGGATATCTTCCTTCAATGATTGTAATTCTTTCTCCCATGCGTCATCGGTTCTAAAAATATCTTCCAGCTTCCACGTTTTTTCTTCTGGTATTTCACTTCTTTTTGGTAATTCCTTTGTTGCTTTTGCCACTATGGTTTCCTCCTTTGTCTCTTCCCTTACTATTTCTAGATAAAATGAAAAAAATCCTTCATTCTATTTAGTATAACGAAATAATTGGTAATCATGCCCGTATTTTGTTTGCAATCAGCAAATTTAATAGCTTTTCATCGCCAGCCAGGGCATCCTCAATATTCTTATAAAATTGAATGGAATTTTTTTTGGTAAAATAATTAGGAGAAACCTGCTGGATTACATCTAACTGTTCCAGCAGCTGAAGGTATTGATAAACCGGGTTATCCGTTTGCTTGATTAAGGGGAATTCATTCGGATGATGGATATGTCGGCGAAGTAGATGCTGACATGATTTAAGTGAAATATGGCTATCTATTGGGAGAGGATCTATGACTTCAAGACAAAGCCTGCTTTGCCAGTCCCATGGTGGTGTTTTCATCATATATTGTGAGCAAGTCGGCAGGTGGATAACTGATGGGAGGAACTCCTTGTGTGTCCGTTTTAGATAAAGCCATTGGTACCATTTCAACTCCCTGCCATATAAACGTTTAGTCGCCTTTAACCGAAATGAACGTTTTTCCCGCTTCCAGGATTGCAGCAGATCATTTCCAGAAAAAAATTGTGCTTTAAATAAATCTTTAAATGTCATTAGATTTAATTTAGCCGTATGAAATTTACCAATTGCCGTATGTGTTCTTGAAAAGTAGATATCCTGAAATGAAATGAACTGAAGACTGTTAGGACAAAAGTAGAATAGCATGAGAGGTAGTGCAGCAGAAAATTGGTGAATGAATTGAAGTTGAAACTGATCAATCCTTAAATGACTCCGATTGCTTTGTGTTAGGCGATTTGCACCCAGGATCCAAATTGGTGTTATACCTGCACTAAGATAGCCTTCATTACGCTCACGGACTTGCTCTGCAGGAATTCGTGCACATTGATACTCAATTGCTATAAGTTTATTGTTTATGGTAATTAAAATATCCGGCCGCTGCTTAATCTCTGGTAAATACGCCTCCAGCTGGATTGTCAGCTGTTGGTGCCTAAGCCATTGGTATAATAACAATTTTCCCTTTTCATGATACAGCCCTTCCCCACCCTCACTCGAAGGACAGCTGCTATTGGACCGATGAGCAAAATGCGGAATCATCAACGTACCAGCTTTCATAATTACTGGCTCATTACAGGTTGGACAGGTGAATTCCTCCCGTTCTTTTAATATTGTAATTTCCTGCTTAGTTAAGGCTGCTGGCGTAACAAAAGTTCCATATTTGGTTTTAGCCTGAAGCATTAGAATGACACCTCCATCTTTAACTATTCGACAGAGAGTGACAAAATCCTTTAATTAAAATAGGCTCTTTTGTAGGTTTTGTTTTTTTATAGATAGATATAATCTGTTACTTCACGTTTACTGCCATAAAAAAAGACACTCTATTAAGAGCGTCCAATGGTAGCTGGAAAATGGGAACGTACTTGTTCAAACGTATTATCTGAAAATATTTGTTTCCCATATTCCTCCAGAAAATGAATGGTTACTTCCGTGTCATTTGCAAATTCAAATACCTGACTAATCATGTCTTCCTGTTGATCATCTTTAACTTCCTCATCTTGTGGGAATTCTATATACAGATAATATTTATCGTTATAGTGGAAGAGAGTATCTTCTATTTTATCTGTGTTATCTTGGAAATAATGACTTAACTGAATAACATCTTCAAAATCATTAAACATTACATTTAGCGACAGATTTCCATCTTCATCTTCTTCTTTTTTTGACTTGGAGGTTTTTTCGTCACCTTCACCAAACTTATCATCCAGCATATCCTCAATTTTATCATCAACTGAAATATCGATTGTCTTACCATTCTCAGTTGGAAGCTCGATATTCTCACCATTTTTGGATACCTGTGCTTTCGTCACAACAATTTCAAGGCCCTTATCCAATGCTTGCACCTGAATCCATAATGGCCCTTCGACATTAAAGTCTTCTTTATAATTAACTTCATCCATCATTTGCCAGAATAATTGTTCACTGCGTTCGCGATTATACCAGATTTCCTCACGTTCAAATCCACGATCTTCTATATCGATATAGGAAATATAGAATTTTACCGTATTCTCATTTATACGTTCTATTTCCATCTTTTTTCTCTCCCTTCTTTAGAAAAAGCTTGACTTCACGGTCAATAGTAATGGTGGAAGAGACTACTTCACCTTTAATATTTCATTTATTATTCGTGTTCCCTTTTTTACACGTTATTAACCATTCTTTAATCTATATTAATATTGTATGACATCTGATACAATTTGAAAATTCATATGCCTATAAATTGATAATTAATTTCATATTTTAACCTATTTTGCTCGATTTGTCACTAGTTTTTTATGAAAAAAAAACGCAGACCTCTGACTTCAGGATCTGCGTTTTTGTTAGCGAATGTTTTACATCGATAAGTAAATTAGTTTACTAATCGTTGAGCTTCACGTAATTGGAAAGTCCTAACCGTTCTTGGCAGGAACCTGCGAATCTCATCTTCGTTATACCCAACTTGCAAACGTTTCTCATCAAGAATAATTGGCCGACGTAATAATCCAGGATTTTTTTGGATTAGATTAAATAAATCCTTCATCGGCAGCTGATCAATATTGACGTCCAATTTTTGAAAGACTTTTGATCGTGTTGAAATAATCTCGTCTGTACCATCTTCAGTCATACGTAATATTTCCTTTATCTCATCCAGCGATAAAGGTTCGGAAAATATATTACGTTCTGTGAAAGGTATATCATGTTCTTCTAGCCATGCTTTTGCTTTTCTGCAAGATGTACAACTTGGTGAGGTATAAAGTGTTACCATGAAACTTCACTCCTCAATCTAAAAGTGTGTATGGTCATTTCATAAACATCTGAATAACTTATTAGATTAAAATAAGTTTAAATAACCTATATGTATAATTATACTACATTTGTCAAACAAAAGGTAGGGTGTTTTCCAGAAAATCTGCTGTATTGCTAAATGTTCATGAAATGTTCTCATTTAGTTTTAACTTACCCTAAACCATTTTTAATTAAACCTTTTAATTGAAAAAATCTGAGAAAACTTAGCTGATTGTTAAGGATTTTTAGAAAACTAGGCTTATCGCCACTTATGCATTAAGAAAGGATTTATGCTTTCTTAACTGCTGAAAAAAAATTAGCCTCTAGCTGTTAGGCGGCAAGAGGCTAATACCTGATTATGCTTTTTCCTTTAGATTTTCAAATATATTATCAGACCCTCGTTCTTCATCGTAGCTAAGTACTTCATCAACAGGCTGATATGCTTGACCATATATTTCTTCGTCTTTATACGTATGAATATCTTCGTACATCATTTTCATTTTTTCATAAATCACTTCTTCGGAATCATCAGTTGGCGACCAATAAAGGATTTCCATAGGCGTATCCTCATTTGTAGCTAATGAGCGGCGATTGTAACCAATGGATTGCGCGTGGTAAAAACCTTCCCGCTTATAAAAGTGAAGTCTCTTGGCTGTATCTGTGTCATCGTAATCAACTGGTTCCACTTCCAGAATAATCGGCTTATCTTTCTCTTTAAGCTTTTCTATCAGCTTATGTCCAGTTCCTTTACCTCTTGCATTTGCTGAGACCCAAACATAATCAATAAATAAAAATGAATTAAACTCAGCATACATTAAGACGTGATCGTCACTCTCATCTTTATAGTATACGTCACCTTTTTCCTTTAAAAGCATATCCATATGCTCTTTGGACTTCATTTCCTCAATCGGGAAATATTTGTTTAACTTTTGATACCAATTCATAGATCTACTCCTTAATCTTTAGTAGTCTTTTACATTATAACGAATGAACCCGCCTTTGTTAAATCGGATGTGATAGAGAATATGGCTTGTGAATAACAAATAAAGGGTAAATTCATAACTTATCTGCTACAGAGTCCATTATCCTTTTATTTTTTAGCGATAGCCAGTTATTTCCACAAATTTGATTTTGAAGCTTATTATATGTGAAAAAACCGGGCTCTATACATTAAAAGAGTCCGGTTTTTCACGATCAACAACTATGTTTATATGCTATTTTCTTAATCGAGCGGTGTATAATCAACATTATCAGAATAAGAATTTCCCGCATTCCAAATTAGAAATTCATTAATTCCATTTTCCTGCAATGCCCTTATCTGTGCTTCGACTTCAGCTTTTCCGTACTGTTTAGTTGCACCACTATATAACCACGGCGCTTCAAAGTCCTGAATCCATGGTCTGGAGGTTGGTGGTTCCTCCAGTTTCTCCAACACTTTATTCTCAACTTTGGCATATTCCGTCACCAATTTATATGGCTCTTTATCTGGCATAGGAATATCAAAATAAGACGTCCAATGACTTGGGTAAATCATAGATGAAATAACATCCACGTTCTTTGAAATCTTCGTAAAGTTCTGTCCAATGCCTGGTGCTTCTGGAATTGTCGCAGCATAGCCGAATATATCAACTGATACATCTACATCGTAATACTCCAATTCTTCCTTTGCGTATGAAACAAAGTCAGTTACAGCATTCACACGCCGTTTAATATTGTTCGTTTTATCATCTTTATAATCACCTTGGCTATAACTCAACTCGCTATCGTAATTTTCAAATCCTTCCGGGAAACGCACATAATCAAATTGAATTTCTTGAAAACCCAGTTCTGCTGCTTTCTTGGCAATCTCTAAGTTGTATTCCCATACTTCCTTTTGAAATGGATTAACAAAAGCTTCCCCTTTATTATTGGTCCAAACTTTTCCATTTTTAGTAAAGGATAATTCAGGACGTTTTTTCGCTAACACAGAATCTTTAAAAACAACCACTCGTGCAATTGGATAAATTCCCTTTTCTTCGAGGTCTTTAATCAACTTTCTCGGGTCATCAATATAATTAATGCCTATATCCTCATATGGTGAGCCTTCTTTTGGCTTAAATGTCAAATTCCCGTGATCCTCTTTTATATCAATTACCATTGCATTCAAGTCTGACTTTTCTACTAGATTACTAAGTTTTTCAAATCTGCTTCCCCCAGCAGATGGCCCCGTAACATAAATACCGCGAACAGCATCCGGATACTCAAAGTCTACCCCAGCGTCATATGTAAAACGCTGGAACTTTTTGCTCGTGTCAATTGGGGTTATACTCGTCTGTCGTTCCATATGTGGATTGGCTTTATAGATTTCCTCGCCACTGCTTGTATGTAAAGTCATTGGAATTGCAATACCAAGTAGGAGAATAATACTTGTTGTTGCCATAATCATGATGTTTTTTTTCTTCTTCTCCATTTTCTATCAATCTCCCATTCCCATTTTATTATATTATAACGGATAGCGAGATAATTTAGAATATGATATTTCAAAATTTGTCGAAAAAATTCGTTTGATTTCGCTTGCAATTTGTATGAAAATAGTGTATAGGGCATTAATGATTTTTTAAATAATTTCTTTATAAAGTTTACTGTATGAAACAGATGAATAGAACCAATTTCATTTCATTAAAGCTTCTCATAACCTCCATACCAAGATCACTCACCGGCTACTATTTCACAAACGATGGAGTTATGCGTTATGCTGTGAAAGTAAAAAATGACTTGATTCCCAAGTCATTTTTCTTCCTGCTATCTGTTATTCAGGCTGCTTCCGCGCTATAACAATCAATGATCATGCTGATGATCTGCTTGTTCATGATCGCTCTGACACATCAGCGAATCTTCGTGTGGATGTTCATTATTTTCCATTTGAATCGTCACGTGCCCAACACCTTTATGTTCCAGGTCGTGTTCAATTGTTCGTAATAGTCTTTGACTTTCATGAACAGATAAATTTCCATCTACAACTGCGTGGCAAGAAAGTGCATTTTGTCCACTGGTTATACTCCACACGTGCAGGTCATGTATGCTTTTAATGCCTTCAGCACTTTCCATCGTATTAATGATGTCATCTAAATCTATGTTCTTCGGTGTCCCTTCCATTAATACGTGAATAGCATCTTTTGTAACTCTCCATCCACTTACCAGCACTAAGACTGCAACAATAACACTTGCTAGCGGGTCGGCCCATCCCCAATTGAAAAATATAATGAGCAATGCAGCAACAATTGCACCGACGGAACCCAATAAGTCACCTAATACATGAAGAAAAGCGGCACGTAAATTTAAATTTTCTTCTGTATCACCACGCAATAATATCCATGCCACAAAGATATTAACCAACAGACCAATAGAAGCGATAATTAACATCCCAGTCGTTGCAACAACAGGTGGTTCTGTAAATCTTTTGAAAGCCTCGTAGAAAATATAAATTGATATAAGTATGAGAGTGACTCCATTAAACACTGCAGCTAATATTTCAAATCGCTTATACCCATATGTTTTACTGTAATTAGCTACTCTTTCTCCGAATTTAAAGGCAAGGAGTCCAACACCTAGTGACACGGAGTCGCTTAACATATGACCTGCATCCGATAATAATGCAAGACTATTGGTAAGGAATCCTCCTATTGCTTCAATAACCATATAGACCGTTATTACTATAAAACTGATCATTAAGGCTTTTTTATTTGCACCATGTGTGTGGTCATGATCGTGCCCCATTTTAAAATACCTCCTATGCAAAACTCGCCCATATTAAATGTGTAATTTTATTAATGATGGCAAGCGTGATCCAATGTTTGTTTTAACATATTCATTACATGTTCATCATCATGAGAATAAAATAACGTCGTACCCGCTCTGCGATATTTAACTAGTCGTAAATTTTTCAGGAAGCGCAATTGATGTGAAACAGTAGATTGTCTAAGGTGCAGTGTTTCTGCAATCTCATTCACGGAGTATTCTTTATTAAAGAGTAAATGAAGAATCCGAATCCTTGTTGGGTCCCCTAATGCCTTGAAAGTTTGAGATACCACAAACAATGTTTCTTCATCCAAGTCTTCACTTATTTCATTTTCTTCAGCTTCATTATTTTCCTCCATTATATTTCCCCCGCCTTCCGTTTCAATTCCAGATTATTATGTTATTAAATGTATATATGTGAATATCGGTATATGTTCATATTTTACTTTTAATACATGCCTTATGTCAATTATTAGTACATCAAATTTTCTAATTTATTGCAATACAGATTAGGTTAATTAAGAATTTGCTATAGCAAAACTAGTAATTACCAAACTAGCGGTCACAGAGGACGCTATTTCTTTTTTAGAAGTTCCCCGGACACAGAAGCCCTTATTTCACCTGTACTATGGTAAATAAAAGGCACTTGTGCTAAGGTCCCTGGTGTCAGCAAAACCTCAGCCATTTAATTCTATTACAAAATCATTTTCATAATAGATGATGGCTGTGCATTCGGCAGCTATGTATATTACTTAACTAATAAAAAAGCAGTTCAATTAAGAAGAAAACTAGGCTTTTCGCCAAGCCTTAATGGAAATAAGCCTTAGTTGCACTTATGCAGTAAGAAAGGATTTATACTTTCTTAACTGCGTACCAATTACATTTTTGTACTCCAAAACTGAACCACTTACATTTACTACACTGCTTCTTCCCTTTTTACAACTTCGCTCCCCTGATCCTCTTTCTCCACTTTTCTGATCCTGAATGGTGCCGCGATTAATACAGCGATCAAAACCAGACCAAGATATCCTATAAGCGGATAGAAATAAGCAACTAGATCGGTGAACCCTACAAAACTTACTATAAATCCAATAAGCACCGTAACTGTGTAAAATATCTTAAACTTGCTTGTCCCAGCTTCAGCAAAACGAGCAGTGAAGGAGAAGAACATACTTAATGCCGTATTAAAAATCATGGTAAAAATAACAATTGACATAATTGTTCCCATTAACGGTGAGATATTATTAACAATCGCTAGCATTGGCATTTCTGTCCCGCCGACTTGCTCAACTTTGGAGAATATAGCCAAATTGCTTAATAAAATTAGAACGCCGATACCGATACCACCAGCCAGTCCCCCTAATGCAGCAGTTTTTCGGTTTGTTACAGCGCCACCCATTACTAATGCCATCGATGCACCTACAGCAATATTGAACGATACGTAATTAATCCCTGAAATAAACCAGTTCGGTAATGTTGTCTGCTGCTCTCTGGCAACACTGTCCAAAGTTGCAAGCGATCCATCAGCTGTCAGAAAACTGTAGATCGAAATAATTAGTACAAAAAGAATGAGGAAAGGTGTAATACTGCCAATAATATTAACCACTTTGTCAACTTTCAACATTCCTACCAAAAGTACAAGAATCGTCATCAATATGGACCCTGCACTAAACGGTAAATCGAACTGCTGAGTCAGATTGGAGCCTGCCCCTGCAATCATCACAACTCCTACACCGAACAATGTAAAAATAAGTATATAATCAATAACTAATCCTAATGTATTACCACTTATTTTATAGATCACTTCTTTATGTGAAGTCGTTTTCATTCTGCTTCCCAGCCACACAAGTGTCATGCCGGCATAGGCAAATAAAGCGGTTGCAATAATGGCACCCATAATACCCATTAAGCCAAAGCTAGTAAAATACTGCAGTACTTCCTGCCCGGACGCAAAACCTGCACCAACGATAACTCCCATAAAAGCGCTTCCAATAATCATTGCTCTCTTCATGTTGTTTCCCCCATTTCTAAGCTTCACTACACCATAACATCTCAAAGATGAAATCTGTTTGTGTATATACTAAAATAAGAATGTAGCTATTTGTTTATTTACTCAAATAATAGATGGAGGAAATATAAATGACAAAACATCCAGATACACTGAAAAGCCGTTTAAATAAAGTATATGTTTCTCCTGAGGATCTGGCCGACCATATAGCCGATATTTTCAAGTGTCCGATCACAATAGAAGATTCCAATCATCACCTTATCTCCTACAGCAAACATAAAGAAAATATTGATGAAGCCCGAATTTCAACCATCATGAATCGAAAAGTTCCCGACAAAGTGATAAATGGGCTATGGAAAAATGGTATCATGCCCAGGTTAATTGACAGTGACGATCCTATCATCATTCCGGAAATAAAAAAAATCGGTCTTGGAAGCCGTGTTGCCATCTCCATCCGTAAATCAAATGAGATTCTTGGGTTTATTTGGGCACATACCTCCGATCAAACACTATCTGATGAAGAAATACAATTATTTAAGGAAGCTTCAACATATGTTCAAAAGTTTTTCCTTCAAATTCGGCAGCGGCGACAAAAATCTGAGGAAGGTTATAAGGATTTCTTTTGGCAGCTTTTGCGGGGAGACTTCCAGGATGGTGACGAAACTTTCCGTAAGGCACAGCAGTTCAATATCAATCTTGATGGTAATAAAGCCATCGTTGTCATCAACTTTTCAAATGAAGTTACGGAACAAATTGAAAAGCATGCCTACTATCTTTCAGAATCACAAGTGAAGGTTTCAGTCATTACCCGATTATTTGATGATAATGAATTTATTATGCTTGTCAGATTAAAAGATGAAGTCCATCCTAAACAAACGATAAGTGACTTTGTTCAGCAATTTATTCAGAAAATGAGCAATCAGTTAAAACTAGATAATGTCTATGGTTCTGCCGGGTTATTCTATCACGCCCCCCAGAATATAACGGACTCCTATCATCAGGCTACAGAAGTATTGAGGCTGAAAGAAAAGTTTCCGGAGAAGCTTAATAGTATTTTTCTGTATGAGGAATTAGGCGTATATCAGTTTATTGAACGGTTATATGAATTCCAGAAACAAATTAATTACCAAAACCGGCAGATTGAAAAACTTCGAAGTTATGACAAAACACATCATACATTCCTTGTACTCACACTAGATGTCTACCTGCAATGTGATAATAATGTATATCAGGCTGCAAAATCATTATTCATACATCCCAATACAATGAACTACCGGTTAAAACGTATCAGAGAGGTTAGCGGAATCGATTTGAAAGACCCTAACCAAAAAATAACGCTTTATCTCGATCTGATTATAGAAAATCTAAAAGAAGTATGATTTGTGCATTTACACAAATCATGCTTTTTTATTTCATCATTTCACCTAATGGAAACGCTTCAAAAAACAGATATGATAGGATAATAAACTGATAAGAAGAAGGAGCTGTTAAACATGATTATTGGAGTACCGAAAGAAATTAAAAATAATGAAAACCGTGTTGCAATGACACCTGCTGGGGTGGCTAATTTAATAAAAGCTGGACACACAGTCTATATTGAACAGGATGCTGGTTTGGGAAGCAATTTTAAAGATGATGAGTACCAACAGGCTGGAGCGAAAATTATCGAAAATGCTTCCGCCGTTTGGGAAGAAGCAGAAATGATCATGAAGGTTAAAGAACCTCTTGCTTCTGAATATAACTATTTCCGTAAGGGGCTTATCCTATTCACATACCTGCATCTTGCTGCAGAGCCTGGGTTGGCAAAAGCATTGATTGATAACGAAGTAACTGCAGTCGCCTATGAATCTATAACAGTAAACCGCACATTACCGTTACTTACTCCAATGAGTGAAGTAGCGGGACGAATGGCTACACAAATTGGGGCACAGTATCTGGAAAAATCTAAAGGCGGAAAAGGGATTCTGCTTGGAGGGATACCAGGAGTAAACCGCGGAAAAGTAACCGTCATTGGCGGAGGAGTTGTAGGAACTAATGCTGCCAAAATTGCCCTTGGTTTTGGTGCAGAGGTTACAATTCTTGATTTAAATCCAGTGCGTCTGCGTGAATTGGATGATATTTTCGGGTCAAGTATTCAAACACTTATGTCCAATCCTTATAACATCGCTGAGGCAGTAATAGATTCAGACCTTGTCATAGGTTCCGTATTAATTCCTGGCAGAAAGGCTCCAAAGCTTGTAACTGAAGAAATGGTTAAATCAATGCAGCCCGGATCTGTCATTGTCGATGTGGCAATTGACCAAGGCGGTAACTTTGAAACAGTCGACCATCCAACAACACATGATGACCCAATTTATGTAAAGCATGATGTACTTCATTATGCGGTTGCCAATATTCCTGGATCTGTACCACGCACAGCTACGGTTGGATTGACAAATGTTACCGTACCATATGCTGAACAGATTGCTTCAAAAGGAATTGCAAAAGCCGTTCAGGATAATCCAGCCGTACTTTCCGGTTTAAATACTGCAAATGGAAAAATTACCTATCAAGCAGTTGCACAGGATCTTGGGTATGAATATGTAACACCAGAAGATGCACTACAACTAAAGAATTTTGCTTAATAAGCATAAAGTATCCTTCTACTTTAAGTAGAAAGGATACTTTTTTAGCAGATAAGAAACCACCATGACTGACCATGACTGCCGAATGGGCAACCACCATCTATCATGAAAATTATTTTTCATATAACAAATTTGAGGTTTAGCGGACACCAGAAACCTTATTTGGCAGAAATTCACGAAAATGGTGGTGTTTGCGGACATCAGGGACCTTATTTCATACAAATACAGTTAAATAACCATGATATATGTGAAATAAGGGCTTCTGTGTCCGGATAATATCGAAAAGATTACTTTTATATAGAAATAGCGTCTCCTGTGTCCGCTAAAATCAAGTTACATACAAAAGTGTAACTACTTTGAACTGCATAAGTGACCACGCATTAGGATCATGGATTATCGAAGGAAACTAAGAAAAAATCATCATGGGAGAGATCATAATGAATCATGGAAGCTACAGAGATACATGGGCAGAAGTATCACTAGATACCATTAGGGGCAATGTATTGGCTTTTAAAGGTTATATCAGCAGTCATTCGAAACTAATGGCAGTTGTCAAAGCAGACGGCTACGGGCATGGAGCAGTTGAAGTGGCGGAAGAGGCCATTGCAGCAGGTGCTGATTATCTGGCAGTTGCCCTATTGGATGAAGCTGTTCAGCTCCGCGAAGCTGGTAATAAATCTCCAATACTGGTACTCGGCTACACACCACCGGCAGCTGTAAAAAAAGCTGTCGAACTAGATATCACCCTGACCGTATTCACCGAAGATGCAGCACTAAGTATAAGAGCAACCGCAGAATCATTAAAAAAATCAGCACGTGTTCATCTTAAAATAGACAGTGGCATGAACCGAATTGGAATAAATAATCAACAAGAAGCACTTCAACTGGTGGAGTTACTAAAATCCGAATATGTCTTTCTTGAAGGTGCTTTCACCCATTTTGCCAATGCGGATAATCCTGATCCTGCCTATACTACAGAACAATTTAATGTGTTCAACGAGATGATCGAATTTTTGGAACAACATGTCCCTATTCCTATCAAACACTGTTGCAACAGCGCAGCCACAATTGCCTACCCGGATATGCACCTGGACATGGTTCGTGTCGGAATCAGTCTATACGGCTTATATCCGGGTGAACATCTGAAAAAGGAAATTTCCTTAAAGCAAGCGATGAGTCTAAAGACTAAACCAGTCTATATCAAGACACTTGAAGCGAATAATGCTATTAGCTATGGTCTTTCGTTTAAAACAACAAACAAGAGTCGTATCGCTACCCTACCAATCGGTTATGCAGATGGTTTTTCGCGTTCCCTATCAAACAGGGGTCATGTAACTACCCGTGGAAAACATGCTCCAATTGTCGGCAAGATCTGTATGGACCAATCGATGATTGATGTTACTGAGGTCGATGATATTAAAGTAGAAGACACGATTACTATATTCGGGGATGCTGCTGAAGGCTTTATTCCAATGGAAGAAGTGGCTGATCTCATGAACACAATTCATTATGAAACAGCTTGTCTTATAGGTAAACGCATTCCGAGAATCCATATAAAGAATGGAGAAGCAGTGAAGAAAAAAGGTGGGACAAAAGTGTCTCAGTCAAATTAAAATCCGAACTATGATTCAAAATTCTTGAAATAGAATTCGAATTAATGCGGATAATTTTCATTCTGATTATAAATAAAATGCAACATAGTACGGAAAAATACTCGAGTGCTTGAAATCGTTCCGGAAGTAGATTCCGCTTTCCGCGGAGGCTTATAAATAATTATTGATTTAGTCCGGATTAATAGTCTTTAAGAAGGCTTGGCTTATCACTGCAGTAAGAAAGTATTTATACCCTCTTACTGCTAAAAAGCCCTCCTCATGTCAAGTTATTCAATCCATATCTAAATAACTGCAAGTAACATGACCTATTGATTTGGCTGCAACAAGAATAGCATCCTCATCAATATCAAATTTTGGGTGGTGGTTAAAGTAAGGATCTGTAACACCTTTTGGGGTACACCCAATAAAGAAGTAAGAACCAGGGATTTTTTCCAAGTAATACGCAAAATCATCTGATGGTGCCATCCTAGGAAATTCTTTCACTTCTGTAATGTTTTTATCCTTAACCCCTTCCAAGGTCTCTGCAACAAATGCAGTCAATTCAGGATCATTATATAATGGTGGATAGTCAGGTGTATACGTTAGCTCGACAGTTACCCCAAACAATGCTTCCAACCCATGCACTATCCGATGAAATTCTTTGTCGATTACAGCTTGTGTTTCGCCATTCGAATAACGAATATCGCCTTCAACCTCAATACTGTCTTTAATAACGTTAAAGCTGCCTTTCCCATCAAATGAACCAATTGTTACGACACCAGCAGAAAGTGGATCAACCCTGCGACTGATAATCGTTTGTACTGCTGTTACAAAGTAGGAACCTGCCACAATAGCGTCATTTGCTTTATGAGGGGATGAGCCATGCCCCCCGCTTGCTTGAATCCGCAATTTAAAATAAGTACGTCCATTAAAAGAATAGCCACTATGATAGCCAACTGTTCCTGCATTAGCCATTGGTAAAACATGAATGCCAAAGATTGCCTCTAATTCATCAAGTTTTCCAGAATTCATAATGCTTTTTGCACCACCAGGAGGCTGCTCCTCTGCATGTTGATGAATAATTTTAATGGTTCCTTTGATATTATCCTTTAATTGGATGAGACAGTCGGCCAAAATTAACATATATGCTGTATGGGCATCGTGTCCACACGCATGCATCACACCTTCATTGCTTGATTTAAACGAAACATCTGTTTCTTCTTTAATTGGCAGCGCATCAAAATCAGCACGAAGGCCGATTGTTTTGCCTGGCAATTCCCCTTTTATCGTTACAATGATTCCATGTCCATTTCCGACATTCGTTTCTACTTTAACATCCTTCCCTTTGTAAAAATCTGCAATATAGGCTGCTGTTCTTTCTTCTTTAAAAGAAAGTTCAGGATGCTCATGCAAATCGCGACGGATTTCAATCATTTCATCTTTCCGTTCTTCCAGCATTTTCATTAATTCATTCCTCATGAAGTAAGACCCCTTTCAATTTTAGTTAGGTAAGGCATAACTAAATGCCTTACCTTATCATTATGCCGTTTGTTCAGCCATTGCTGTTTTTGCTCTATTTGTATTACCAGGAACGAGTACAAGAATAGAGATTAAGGAAAGAGCAGCAAATATCACATTTGTTATTATTCCAACTGTTGCAGATATATGAACAGTACTTACCATTGCCACTGTACTATATACTGTTGCAGAAACTGCAATACCAAATGCGTTTCCTAATGAACTTGCCATTTTATAAATACCTGAGGCTTCTCCTACTTTATCATCAGGTGCGGCAGATACAGCTGTATCAGTCGACGGCGTTGCATACATTCCAAGACCTAAACCAAATAAAATAAATCCGACGAAGACCATTGCAGTGTAGGGTAAATCTGGCAAAAATGTTAGCCCCATCATTGCAACACCAATTAAAGTGATTAATGACCCCCATACCATTGGTTTTTTCGCACCAGTACGCTGCATCAATTTTTCTCCAACACGTATCATAGCAAGAACAGCAACTAAATAACCAAGCGAAAGTAAACCAGATTGAAATGCAGTAAACCCTCGTCCCACTTGTACATAAGTATTCGCTACAATCAATGTACCTGCAACAGCATTCAATAAGAAATTGGAAATGGTCGCTCCTGTATATGGTTTGTTTTTAAACAATTTGAAATCAATAAGCGCACTATTCCTTTTTCCTTCATATTTAACAAATACTATAACTCCGACAACGGCCACTGCCGCTACTAATAATGTCATTAGGCTTGTCCAACCCATATTAGCCCCCTGTGTAATCAGTATATTAACAGCAAGCATTGTAACAATAAAGATCCCTAGCCCGCCGAAGTCAAATTTAAATTTGCCAGTAGTTTTAGCTTTACTTTCGGGTACGTCTCTTATGAGCCACATGGCGAGAATAGCGAAAATAATGGAGAAAATGAAAATCCACTTCCACCCCATGTACGTAGCAATGGCTCCACCAGCAAATGATGTAATACCTGATCCTCCCCATGAACCAATAGACCAGAAACTAAGCGCTCTTTGTCTTTCAGCACCTTCAAAATATGTCTTCATTAATGCTATAGTAGCTGGCATAATAGCTGCAGCAGAAAGTCCTTGAAGAACCCGTCCGATTATCAATAATGGAGCTCCTTGTGCCAAAACAAGTAATAATGAACCAATAATACTTAATATTAAACCAACATACGTAATTTTCTTTCTGCCAATTCTATCTGCCAACCCGCCGGCAACAACAATAAACATCCCGGAAAATAGTGAAGTCAAGCTGATTGCAATATTCAATACACCTAAATCAACACCTAAATCCTCCTGAACTGCCGGCACAATGTTCACCATTGCTTGAGCAAATAACCAGAATGTAATTACACCAAATACAATACCTGTAATCATTTTATTTGTACCTTTATAATTTGCCGTTTCCAAGTTAATCCTCCTCATAGTGGTGTAGGAGCATATTTTAGTAAATTCCCACGACCAGCTTATTTGTTATGATATTTAATTATCGAATCAATGCATAAAACGTTTTTGAACTCCTATGTGATCACATCTTTATTATAAGAAATTACATCACAACAAATAAGCTAAAATTCACCCTATCGGAAGACTTGTTACCATCTTTTTTTAACACACTTATCACGGGGTAAAAAATGAACCGTTATTTTTTCACATATTAGAAAAATTGGTATTCACCAAGCCTTAACGGTAAGTTAATTGACTAATGCAGTAAGAAAGCCTCAATGTATAACCATTGAGACTTCATGTTCATCTATATTACGTTATTGCTTTTCGAATATCGAAAAAATGAATCGCATTAAGAGTTAAATAGGAATAAAAGGACCATTCGTTATCAAATGTCTCATCGACTAATTCTAGCGATGGCTGACTAGTTTGAATAATATACTCAATCACTTCTTTATCCATTCCATGCTTACTATTTAAATCCCACCACTTCTTGTACAACGCACCATTGTCTTGGTCGAAAACACGTTTACGAATTTGATAGTCACCAGGCTCAAGATTAGAAATTGTTATATGAGTAGCCTTGTTTAACTTTTTCAAGAAAGTTTCTTCCGTTGAAAAATATGGGTTCACATTATTACAATTCATCAAGACAAGCTGATATCCCCATTCATTTTTCGTCATGATATATTCTTTTCCAGCCGCAATAATATCCCCGTTCAAATGATTTAGAAATTGCATTGCAAAATATGCTGGCCTTTTACCACTGAAATAATGGTATAATTCCATACCTTCTAAACGTATACCTCTGTTCTTCCCATTTTTCTCATGCTGTTCCGTGTTAATCCAAAAACCAATCGTACTTACCTCACTTGCTATTTCCAGTGCATTTTTAAATACAAGCGCACCTCGAAAAAACGTCCCATTTGTATACCTGGTATTCCCCGATAGCGTGTTCCAGCTTACAAGGTGAATTGGTTTTTCCTTGTAATGTTTTCTTAAGTATGCTTTTAGTCTAAATGTCTTTTCCTTAATATAGTCTCCTGCAAAGGCAAAGCGCTCATCACCAAGTTCTTCAAAGTCAATTACCTCATTTTGATTTGCTTCATATCCGATGAAATCAACCGGAACATCATTTTCAATCATCCACTGGTGATGCTTATTCGTTCTCTCTTCTTTAAAAGAAAAAGGTAAAAATAACCCTACTTGAACAGATGGAACCCGACTCTTTAAAATACGGTATAGCCTTTGATAAATTCGTTGCATCTCAATTTTATCTACCGCCGTTACATACGGTTCATAAAACATAAAATTCCACGATTCTATAAAGGATCTCTCATACACATTCAGACAATGTTTTAAAAACAGATCCAATTCCTTGAAATAACGTTCTTCATCCTCGGAAATTTCCTGATAATCAACACGCACGAACAAGGAAAGCCCGTGTGATTGTAAAAAATTCAAGGCAAAATCAGCATTATAATAAGGGGAGGTTGTCGCAATGATTTCGTCCGTTTCCACTGGTGGAATAATAGTAGAACCATTAATTAGTCGACGAATTCCTATATAAGTCAAACCCAAGTCTTTTTTTGCCATTAGCAACTGTGACCGTACGCCTTCCTTCAGAACTTCACGTAATTCTCCAACAGATAGATTATGCCCCGGACGAACTATTTTCTGTTCTGTATTCTCTGCTACATCAATTTTTATTTCCTCTGAGCGCCACTCTATACTGTTATAAGTTTCCATGGTGTCCCCATCAAGAAAAGTTTGTAAATCTCTGATGATATCACGAGAGTGTACAGTCTGAGAAGCATCAGTGGGATGATATACTTTCACAAAATCTTTATTATTCTTCTTATGACTTTCCCGATAAGTTTTCGGTGTTTCCTGGTAATTCTCCTTGAATATTGCTGCAAAAGACTTTGCATTTGGAAATCCATTATTCATCGCAATTTGTGAGATCGGTTTTGATGTATAGAGTAAATCCTTGACCGCATGTTCCAATCGAATCTTCATTAAAAATCGATGAAATCCGATGTTTGTTATCTGTTTAAAATAACGGGATAAATACCCTGTAGATAAATAAAATTTTTCTGCTACGCTTTTAAGCGTTATCGGCTGATTATAATTCATTTCCATAAAACTAATGATTTGCGTTATACGTTGGTCATTTGTATTGACTTTTTCAAAACTAGTCGCTTTTTGTTTAAATCGTCGAATTAATATTAGTAAAATATTACTTATATAGAATTGCATTGCGATTTTATAACTCTCATCTTTTCTGAAATAGGATATCAATGCCTCAGCCAGTAATCTCCGAATTGTATTAATGTGCTTTTCACGTCCCATATCGACTTCTTTTGAATAACATTCAAATCGACTGTTGACATAGGCAGCATATTGCTGATTCATATATTGATCCGTAATGGCAACAATCAGCACCCTATTATTGTTGCTTCCCTTTAATTGATACAGTTGATTTCGGTTAATAACTAGTAAGTCCTTCTTTTCCAGTTCATAATAGTGACTATTCGTTTCAACAGTCAGTTCTCCACTTATTACCATTATAAATTGAATCCCTTGATTTACCCTCGGGGATAGCGATTTGATTTCCTGCAAACTAATCGAAAATTCATTTACCTCTGTCATGTTGTTTCCTCTTTCTCATTAAAATAATAGCGATATTTAACCCCTATACATAGATGTTTTTACTAGTCCAGTTATATCACAAGCTATGGAATAAGAACAAGGATAGTTCATTTCATTGTGAATGTTAGTGAGGATGATTTACGCAATATAATTATTCATAATCAATGACTGTTTATTTTAGCTTTACATATATTTATAATTGCTTTACCATTCAATTTGTTTCATTCCACTTACTTTTCTTTTCCAAAAATGATATATAATCAATAAAAAACAATTTCATACTTATAGCGGTGACTAAGATAAATACAATCACCCGCTGGATTAGTAAAGAAACTTGTGGCTGCCAGAAACCAAAAACAAGTACCAAGGTGAATTGAAATTGGACTTTCGAGCTAATTAAACAGTAAGTGATTCTACACAAATAGGATAATCAGGGGTGGCACCGCGGAGCATGTATCATAAAACCATAAAACATTATCATAGAAATCGCAATAACAAGCGGAGATAATTCCCCCGCTTTTTTTGATAATAAGACCCCGGCTAATTAATTGTACTAATATTGATATTACCCGAATCAATGCTTTCTAAATGAACTTTCCTCGTTAACAAGTTATTTATCCATATCTAAATAACTGCTAATAACATGACCAACTGATTTAGCTGCAACAAGAATAGCATCCTCATCAATATCAAATTTAGGGTGATGATTAAAGTAAGGTTCTTCTACTCCCTTTGATGTACAACCAATATAAAAATAAGAACCAGGAACTTTCTCCAGATCGTATCCAAAATCATCTGATGGTGCCATTTTAGGGAATTCTGTTACTTCTTTAATATCTTTATCCTCAACCTCATTCAAGGTATCCGCCAAAAATGCAGTTAATTCTGGATCATTATACAATGGTGGATAGTCAGTCAGGTTCATACGTAAGTTCACAAGTTACACCAAATAATTCTTCGGTCCCCTTAACAATCCGATGAATTTAATACCAAAATAGCATTTACATCATCCAGGAATCCTACTTCTACGATGCTCTTCGCACCACCGGGGGGTACTTCTCTTCTTAATTCGGAGTCTCTTTATTGGATGTAGACTTCAAATTTGTTACGTAATCAGCACAAAAACTTTAAGTACATAGTAATAAAATGCACTAGTTTTAAAAATTTATTAAAAAATGCCTGAAACTAATTTTTAACCCTTCTAAGTTACATATAGTTGAATACGATCCCACCCAACTATATGTTGGCCCTAAATGGCATGAAATCGGTATTATGAAATTCATTAATGTAGAAAGCTTTAAATTTGCAAAAAGGTATACTGAACTTACCAACTAAGAAGCATTCAATCGAATAAAACTTGTTCGGGAATAATCAGTAAATATACCTAACTTTTTCTTTTTTGTCCCTAAAAAATCGACAATCAGTACTTAACACACACTTTCAACTGAAATTCCTTGCTTTATGATTTAAAGTTTGTATATAATAAATTAAATTAATAGTTACAGCGATGATAAAGAGATAGTACAATTGCCCGCTGATTTTCAGAGAGCTTGTGGTTGGTGAAAACAAGCATCAAGGTTAATTGGAATTGGACTTTTGAGTTGATTAATATCTAAAGTGATCTTGCTTTTAACAGTGAGATAATCAGGGTGGCACCGCGGTTCATTCGTCCCTTCTCGACAGGGATAAATGGGCTTTTTTTAATGAAAAAAATATATTGGAGTGTGGAAAATGAAAACAATATTTTCTGGGATTCAACCTAGCGGAACGTTAACGATTGGTAATTATTTAGGTGCAATACAGCAATTTGTAGAGTTTCAGGAGGATCATGATTGTTACTTTTGTATTGTAGATGAACATGCCATAACCGTACCTCAGGATCGACTGAAGCTAAGACAAAACATTCGTTCACTTGCAGCTTTATACCTTGCAGCTGGAATTGATTCGGATAAATCAACCTTGTTTATTCAATCAGAAGTTTCAGCACATACACAGTTGGGCTGGATGCTACAGTCCATCAGCTATATCGGTGAGCTGGAGCGGATGACCCAGTTTAAAGACAAATCAACAGGTAAAGAAACCGTTTCATCTTCATTACTAACATACCCGCCACTAATGGCAGCTGATATTTTGTTATACAAGACAGATATTGTTCCTGTTGGTGAAGATCAAAAGCAGCATCTTGAGCTGACGCGAAATCTGGCACAACGTTTCAATAATAAATTCAATGACATTTTCACGATACCTGAAGTCCATATACCTAAAGTCGGGGCCCGTATCATGTCGTTGCAGGAACCAACAAGTAAAATGAGTAAGTCAGATGAAAATGAAAAAGCATTTATTTCCATGCTTGATGAACCAAAGAAGATTGAGAAAAAAATCAAAAGTGCTATCACTGATTCTGAAGGTATAGTTAAATTTGATAAAGAGAACAAACCTGGCGTTTCTAACCTGATTACCATTTTGGCAAGCTGTACAGGAAAATCAGCGGAAACAATCGAATCAGCTTATGCCGGTAAAGGATATGGTGAATTCAAGCAGGACGTCGCTAATGCTGTTGTGGATGTACTGAAACCTATTCAGGATCGATACAACGAATTAATCGATTCAGAAGCATTGGATGAGATCTTAGATAAAGGGGCAGAAAAAGCTTCATTAACAGCTAATAAGTCATTGGCGAAAGCTAAAAAAGCAATGGGATTGGGACGGGTGAAGAAAAAGCGTTAAATGGAAAGGTGCTCCGATTTTATTTATCGGAACACCTTTTTTTTCGTAAAAAATGAAATTTATCGTTTTCATGTCAAACTTTATAGATTCAGCCATATCCACAGTGAAATTAGCAATCCCACCTATGCTCTACTTCTGCTTCGAGGTATTTTGCTCTGGCGCTTGTTCAAGTTCCCACATTCTCTCCAGAAAGGGCTGTCCTTTAATCATCTTGCTGCACAACTCTTCATGACGAATACTCCAACCTTGCTTAACACCCTTGTAAAGTGCTTCCCACACTTTATCCTCGTCCATATATCTGATATAAGGGTATTTCTTTGGGTCCCATTCAGTCAGCCAGTAGCGGAGTTCCTCTAAATTATTCGCAGTTCTTAATTGATCAAGGGCAATCATCAGCAATTGTTTAAGCTGCCTTTCTCGCCGCGTCAGCCCATGAACAAGTTCAGGTGCCATCGAAAGCATATGATATTCTTTTTCTACTATTTCTCCTTCAAATTTAAACGACTCTGGTTTGGTGGTTTTGATCATATCGAATACAAGCTGCTCCTGGCGTGGAATTAGTCTGCTTTTACGAATAGGTATCATGTAACCAATTGAATCAAAGGCGATGATATCCTTTCCATCGGTAACGACACATGCATAATCAAGTACCGTTCTCTCCTGGCCTTTGCGGACATATGCGCGTTTATGGATCATATCTAAAAGTCCTTTAGGTAAATCATGCATGTCATTTTCTATGTAGTTATAAAGCACTTCAGATATGTATAGTAATGGCACCTGATCTAACAGCTCTATCCCGTCTTCCTTCCGCCACTCATGAAAATAGCAAACACTATAGCCGTTTTCCTCACCTTCAAACCAATTAACCCAAACATCGTGTAAATACAACATATACAACCCTCGCTTCTTTGCACATTATGTTTTCTAAAATGAAATCATTTAAAATACATTATGACCATCATGCAAAAAAATATTCGATTTGCGAGAAGTTTACATATTGTTTGGATATCTAAAAAGCGAAATTGCCATTAAGATGAACCCAATTGGTAAAAAATAACATTCAAGCCGTCCTGTTATAAAAATGAAATAATCAGCCCAGGAAATCCCTGAGGGCAGGAAATTCATATATGCTATTGTTGTTACCCCGCCGGTAACAGCTAGTCCAAAACCGATTAAAAATAAAAAGACAGTCCCCACTTTTTTCCACCACCCATGCTTGTCCAGTGCATTTATTTTATTTTATGCATGGGCATTGGAATACATGAATAAGAGTAGATCGAAATGAACCAGCCTCATTCGCATTCGATTTCCTCTCAAGTACAAGTACAGCAAAATTGTCTCCAATCCTTAATATAGATAAGCCTTAGTTGCATTTATATAGTATATGAGTATTTCTTAACTGCCATAAAAAAAGACTGACCTCCCAAGGCCAGCCATTTGCTTAAACTAGTTAAACTTTTTAAACAGCAAAGAAACATTATGCCCGCCAAATCCTAGTGAATTACTCATCACAATGCTGACATCCTTTTTCCTTGATTCGTTGGTAACATAATCAAGATCACAATCCGGGTCAGGCGTTTCATAGTTCATTGTACCAGGGATTAGACCGTCCGCAATTGATTTTATCGAAATTACTGATTCGATACCACCAGCTGCTCCTAACAAGTGCCCTGTGACCCCTTTTGTCGATGATATAGGCAATTTGGATGCATATTCATCAAAGACTGTTTTGATAGCCACCGTTTCAAACTTATCGTTGAGATGTGTACTTGTTCCATGGGCATTCACATAATCGACATCTGCAGGTGTAATGCCTGCATCCTCGATTGCCTGCTGCATGGCTCGCGCTGCTCCTTCGCCATTCTCTGCTGGGGCAGTAATGTGATAAGCGTCTCCTGTTGCACCATAGCCGACAATTTCACCGTAAATGCGTGCACCTCGTTCCTGGGCAGATTCCAGCGTTTCTAAAATCAGAATACCTGCTCCTTCACCCATCACAAATCCATCACGATCCAGATCAAATGGACGGCTTGCTTTCTTTGGATCTTCATTTGTTGATAATGCTTTTGCAGATGAGAATCCTGCAAAAGCCATATTCGTTATTGGTGCTTCGGTTCCGCCTGCAATAACACAGTCAGCATCCCCACGTTCAATAGCCTTAAACGCATCACCAATTGAATTGGCGCCAGACGCACATGCTGTTACGGTACATGAGTTAATTCCTTTGGCTCCAAACTGGATAGATACTTGGCCTGCAGCCATATCAGGGATCATCATTGGTACGAAGAAAGGACTTACACGGCGGTATCCTTTTTCCATAAATTTCGTATGCTGATCCTCTAATGTTCCCATTCCACCTATACCAGAGCCAATCCAGACTCCGACCCGGTTTGCATTGTTTTCATCGATTGTCAGATTGGCGTCATCAATTGCCATTTTGGAAGCAGCCACAGCATATTGAGTAAACAAATCCATCTTTCTTGCATCTTTTTTTTCCATGAAATTTGTAGGGTCAAAATCCTTCACCTCTGCCGCTACATGTGCGGGAAAATCATCTTTATTAAGTCTAGTTATATAATCAATTCCGGAATTCCCTGCGACAACATTATCCCACATTGTCTGTACATCATTACCTACGGGGGAAACTGCTCCGAGTCCTGTTATAACTACTCTTCTTTCCTCCATTGCGTATTCCTCCTATGACGTAAACTAAGTTATTTGCCCCAGCGAAGCGCAATTGCACCCCACGTTAATCCTCCACCAAAGCCAACTAAAACGACTAAATCATCATCTTTTATCTTACCACTCTTTACACCTTCAGATAAAGCTATCGGGATAGAAGCAGACGAATTATTTCCATACCGTTTAATCGAAGTCGCCATCTTCTCTTCTGAAATCCCTAATTTTTCCCGGGCCGCTTCCATGATTCTAATATTTGCCTGGTGTGGCACTAAATAATCAACATCTTCTTTTTTGTATCCAGCTTTTTCAACGACATTTACCGAGGATTCCGGCATTTGTCGCACTGCAAATTTAAATACTTCTCTACCATTCATAATAAGGTGATTTTCATCGTTCTGGTATAATTCCTTTCCGCCTGAACCATCTGATCCAAGTTCAAATGACAAAATTCCCTTACCTTCTGAAACTGGTCCAACTACTGCTGCCCCAGCACCATCACCAAACAGCACACATGTATTACGGTCTGACCAATCAGTAATTTTAGAAAGTTTTTCGACGCCAACAACTAAAATGTTTTTATAGGCATTCGTTTCGATAAACTGTTTTGCCGTAACTACCCCATACATAAACCCTGAACAAGCTGCACTAATATCCATTGCAGCAGCTTTATTTGCTCCCAGTCTGTCCTGTATCATACACGATACCGATGGAAATGGCGTGTCTGGTGTTACCGTTGCAACAAGTATCAAATCAATATCTTCTGCCTTTACATTCGACTCTTGCAATGCATCTTGGGCTGCAAAAAAAGCCATGTCTGACGTATTTATATCATCGCTCGCAATTCTGCGTTCTTCAATCCCGGTTCTTGTTCTTATCCATTCATCATTAGTATCAACAATTTTTTCCATATCATGATTAGTCACTACGTTGGTTGGGACATAATGTCCAGTACCTAAAAGACCAACATCCATATTTTCATCCCCTTATAACTAATGTTAATATCAAATCTTATGACTTGGTACTAATTTTAATGCATTCTTGGTTAATGTGCAAGAAAAATAATTAACCAGACTCTTGTTCATTAGGTAATAATCCGGTCTCTTTATATTCTTCAACAGCTTCCTTCATCTTATTCTTAAACTCCTCAGGGACGTCGGGGTTATATTCCCCTAACGAGATAACTTCATCCTTAAAGTCAAACGTCAACACGCCGCCACGCAGTTCCCCTTCATTGAATTTCTCTGCCGTTAGAACATATAGTTTTTCAACATGTTGTAAGGTGCTTGTCAGAACCGTGTCTTTAGCGATATCAGATTGATCTGAAACGTATCCAATAGCATAAAGTCCATCCTCACTTGCACGTTTAATAATCGAAGCGCTAAACGTATCACCAGTTGGATAAAAAACATCAACATTTTTGTTCTGCATTTGTTCATACTTTTTAAGTGCAACATCTGTGTTATTATTCCAGCTGTTCACATAATTTAAGTGTACCTCAACCTCAGGGTTCTGGTATTTTGCTCCTTCATAAAAACCCTCTATCTCAGGCTGCCATTCAAACGCTCCAACAACCCCTACATTATCCGTTTCTGTCATCCTTGCTGCAATCATGCCACCAAAGAATCCCATGGCATGTGAATTAAAGTTAAGACTTGTCAAATCTTCGCCAAATTCACCACCATTAAAATAAACAAAATGAACATCCGGATATGCAGTGGAAATATCTTTAAAGTACTTCCCATATGTACTGCTGTGACCAAAGATAAGATTCACACCTTGGTTAACCAGTTCATCGACTGCTTTTGCAATTTCCTGTTCTGTTTGTACACCTTCCTTAAAATATACTTCAACATTAAACTCTTCTTCTATTTCAAGTAATCCCTGGTATCCCTTTTTATTCCATGGCTGATCATGAACAGACGTTTCAACAAGCATTCCAGCCTTCTGTAAGTTACCTTGATTAAAATAATTCGAACAACCAGATAATATTACAATCATAATAACGGTTAATATAATAACGGAAACCTTTTTCAACGCTCGCACTCCAATCCGGACAGATGTTAGCTTGTCTATATTATAAACATATAACATATAAAATGCTTCATATTCTTTGCATGTTTAGTAAAGTTCTTTAAATTTCTCATAGTGCTTTATAACCACTTTCAGATTCTCTTCTATAGTTATATTGTTTCGAATATAGACGGAATTTTCAAGTTTTACCTCCTCACTTTGTATATTGTTTATTGATTTAACCTCTAAAATTTCTGGTAATTGTGACGATTCAACCCACTGGATAAGGCTTTTCATGAAGTCTCCTATATAGATTGCCTCATTAAAAAAAATATCCGAATCAAAAGAAATAAACGTTTTTTGATGGTACATTCCATCTTTCTTCATAGGCATCCACTCACCAAAAAGTATTGGCAGGTTAATTCTATGACTTGTGTTTGGTTGTATTGTTAATATAAGTTCTTTGTCTGTAATGTTTATTAATCTATCGTAAGTTGTACTTCTTTCCGGGGATGATAAATGCTGGAATGAAGCATTTCTTCCAACATACATGGATAGGTGTTCTTTCATATCTGAGGAAAGATCATCCACTCCATCTACTTTATACCCATTTTCCAGTAAACAATTAACAAGATGAAAGCCCATCCAATGAAAACAATTCTCTACCAAAAATAACATGAATAACCATCCTTCACTTTTATACTTTGACTCACTTCCGTAAAGAATTAATACTTTTATTTTTTATGTGGATTTGATAAACTATATGAGGAAAGTTTCACGAATCAGTACTTGTCGTAAATAAAAAAGAGGTGTAAATTATGCGGTTTCTACTTCCATTAGTTTGGGCACTATTAATTAGCGGTGTTATTTCATACGTTTTAAGCAGTATGGCTGGCAACCCATTCAACTTAATGAACACAGTTATACTTGGTGTAATTATTACAATAGCTATCAGTGTCTTAGGTGAAGGTGTCTTAAAAGGTGAAAGCGAACAATAATATTAGTAAACTTGGCTTATCACCAAGCTTTAATACAGATAAGTCTTAGTTGCGCTCATGCAGTAAGAAAGGATTTCAACTATTCTATCTTAACTGCTGAATCATTTATGTGTGAACCCTTGCCTTCAAGGTAATGAATGGCAAGGGTTTTGTGTTTTAATACCAGGGTAAAACGCTTAATGCCGTAAGGGCTGCCAAAGGTAAGATGAGCCGTCTGAATCTTCTTGGACGCCCATACCCATAGCCGGGGTATCCATAACCTGGGTACCCATACCCAAAACCAAATTGGCGCTGTTGGTGGTCAGATGGGTATGCATTTGCATGCTGCTCATCTCCTTGCCCTAAGGGAACAGCAACATATACATATTCATCATCAAGCCCAGTTATGATACCATCTACTTTTGCACCATCATTCATTTCAACCAATACATAGGAATGCATATGATTCTTACATAATTCGTACATATGTTGGTAATTCTGATTCATATTTTCAACCTCCTCACCAACTAGACTATTCATTGGCCTATAGGTTGGTGACTCGTCATGGTTGAAAATCGATTTAACAATTGGAGGGGAATACAATGGAAGTAATTAATTCATTTTGGGTTTTAATTAAATATTTCTTTTTGGGCCTTGTACAAGGTTTTACGGAGCCAATCCCAATTTCATCAAGCGGTCATCTTGTTATTTTACGTGAGCTTTTTGGCGTTACCGCTGTAAAGGGACTTTCTTTTGAAATACTGGTAAACTTTGGCTCACTTCTTGCCGTACTTATTATTTACCGGAAAGATATCTATCGATTGATTGAAAATGGAATCCGGTATATTACAACGAGAGATAACGCTGCAAAAAGTGATTTTCAATTTATTTTATTTCTCCTTATAGCAACAATTCCAACTGGTGTTCTTGGAGTATTATTCGAGGAATATATTGAAAGTGAGTTAAGCAAAGTGTCTGTAATCGGGTATACGTTGCTTATTACAGGTATCGCCTTATGGATTATTCGTAACTTACGTGGCAATAAGAATGATGGTGACATAACCATAAAGGACGCAATTATTGTTGGTTTCGCTCAAGCTGTTGCTCTCATTCCAGGAATCAGCCGATCAGGTGCAACGATTGTCGCAGCAATGCTTGTTGGCATGAAATCAGAAACAGCTTTACGTTTTTCATTCCTGCTTTTTATTCCAGTAAGTTTAGGAATAACGGTTATGTCTGCCGGTGAAATCCTTGGAGATGAAAACATAAGTGTACTGGCGATACCTTATATCCTAGCATTTGCAGCATCACTTGTTGCCTCCTATTATTCATTACGATGGTTTATGAATATAATGGCACGCGGAAACCTGAAATATTTCGCGTTCTATTGCTTTATCGTAGGTATGCTTGTTATTCTGTTCCTGTAATTATGTTTTACTAGTCCCTCCATAGGGTATTTTAACCCTATGGAGGGATTTTTATGGCATTAATTAATGATGAAAAGAATTTCCTGGATATCCACCTTGGTACATATGAACTTTCATTTAATAAGAAATATCGATTGATCAGTTTATTAAATGACTTCACACTTGGACTTTGGTTCCTGATTGGAAGTGTATTCTTTCTTTTTGAACCTTTAAAAACTGCAGGTGCCATTTTATTTATTGTAGGAAGTGCCCAATTACTCGCCCGGCCTGTTATAAAAATAGTACATGCTTTTCACTTTAATCATAAAAGAAAAAACTTCTAGTCACATGCTAGAAGTTTTTTCAGTTTAGTTAACTTGTTTCTTCTTTTTCCGCATTGTTTTTGGAATATAAACGCAATACGGCTCGCTTTCCATATAATCACCAGTAATGTTGTATGCCCTCGATCTTGAACCCCCACATACATGGCGAAACTCACAAACCCCACATTTCCCTTTATATTTATCAGGATTACGCAAGTTTTGGAATACCTCTGACTCGCGGTAAATCGTTGCAAGTGGTGTCTCACGAACATTTCCAGCTTTTATCGGTAACAAACCACTAGGAAGAACATCTCCTGTATGGGAAATAAACACAAATCCATTCCCATCATTAACCCCTTTTGGAGCACGGCCGAGGCCATCAATTTGACCTGTTTTACCACTCATTAGTGCGTCCTCATAGCGAATTGCATCATCATGATCTTTATTTTCGCGCATTTTTCCCTGAATAACAACACGACGATAATGCTGTGCGGCGGTAGTTTTTATATCGTATGGAACACGTTTTGACAGTTTATATAGCCAGCGTAATACTTTCTCATGTTGGGCAGGTGAAATCATGTCACTTTCTTTTCCACGACCAGTTGGCACAAGGAAAAATACACTCCAAAGCACACAACCTAATTTCTCCACCATTTCAGCCATTTCATCCAGATAGTCGACATTATATCTTGAAATCACCGTATTTATTTGGAGGGGCATTTCCAGTTCATGTAAGTAGCTTATCGCATTCATCGTTAAATCAAACGAACCCGAAGTACCGCGGAAATGATCATGAACCTCTGCACAATGTCCATCAATGGAAAATGCCCATCTTGCGAGCCCAACATTTTTTGCCTTTTCCATTGCTTCTTTCGTTACATTTGGTGTTGCTGATGGTGTCATCGAAACACGCACACCTTTTTTCACCGCATATTCAGCAATATCAAAGACATCCGGACGCATCAATGGGTCACCGCCTGTAAAAACAAGCATCGGATTATTCATTTCATATATATCATCAATTAATTTTTTACCTTCTTCAAAGGTTAATTCTAACGGGTGCCGATGGTATTGTGCTTCTGCCCTGCAATGCAGACATTTCAATTCACAGGCACGTGTCAATTCCCAAATAACGATAAACGGGTTTTCATTATAATCTTGTGGAAACATGTTACCCCTCCTAAAATGGTTGCTGCAGAAAGCTTATCAATTCTTACTGTGATTAGATGTGACATTTTTCACTGTTTTGCATCTGTCATAAATTCGGCAAAATTAAAACCCTTGGAATATAATTACCAAGGGCTCAATTAATTTACTGTTTACCTATTGCTACGCGCCATAGTGATGGCCCTTCTTCTAAGTATTCCCAGGTAAATGTATCTTCACGTTCAATCATGAACTGATAATGAAGCGGCTTTGGATTATGATCATTGGAAAGCTGCATAAACTCTCCTGATTTCAGCTCGTCAAATACTTCAAATATTTTCTGATGCCTAAACCTTGGTTCGATTTCCGGTGCGTGAATTTTTACTGCAAACTGCGTATCATTCATTTTATTTCCCCCTTAAATTGGAATTTGATAACCTTTAACCAACTACATCGTAACTGCAATTTCTGTTCAAGGTTGTGAGTGAGAACACACCTTAGCATGATATTTATCACGCTCTCATAAAATTTTCACATTTGCTGATTATAAGTACCCATATAAAGTGTTAGAATGTAAGTGGGACTAACATAAGAGTTAGTTTGCGGAAAGGAGCATGACTGTGAATACTCAATCCATTCAGGAACTATTACAAAAGGTTCCATTATTTAAAGATTTGACAGACTATGAAATGGAACCAATTGTTGAATTAGCCAAACACCGCATGTACCGGCATGGCACACATATCTTCATGCAAGGCGATCCTCTGACAAATGTATATTTTATTCATCAGGGTAAAGTGAAGATTTATAAAACTGATTTTCATGGCAAAGAACAGATTGTAAACATTCTGCAGCCTGGCGATATGTTTCCCCACCAGGGGTTTTTTAGACAAGACGATTGCCCGGCACATTCTGAAGTTCTGGAAGATGCCATCTTAATTTACATTCCTATTAAGACCTTCGAAAATTTCCTGATTACCCATCCGGAAATTTGTGTAAAGCTTTTCCGTGTATTAGGTGACAAAATTATGGATTTGCAAAATAGATTGGAAGAAAAAATTCTACATAACACATATGAACAAATTATTATGCTGCTTTTAAGACTCGCCAAAGATTATGGAAAAGAAACTAAGGATGAAATGATTAAAATAAATACCCATTTTACAAACCGCGAGCTTGCTAACATGATAGGTTCCAGTCGTGAGACCGTCAGCCGTACACTCACACAATTAAAAAAACAAAGCCTGATAACTACTGATAAGTCAGGATCGTTTATTTTAGATACTGATGCATTGGAAGAAGAATTATTTTAATCATAAGAAAAGATCATCCCAAAATTAGGGGTGATTTTTTGTTCCTTTGATATTGGCTTTTCTGTTGATTCATGCTCTCCTTCTGTTGCTTCACTCACTCCTTCTAGCGATTGACCCTCTCCTTCTCCTCATTCATGCTCTTCATCTGCAGACGCACGCACTCCTCCTGAAGATTCATGCTCTCCTTTTACCAATCCTTACACTCGTCTTTAATTATTTTTTCGAAACGTGATACAAGTCACTACTTTCTTAATTGAAAATCATTATCATGATAGTAGATTCAGAATAAAACATGAGGTGATTTCATGAAAATAGATGCAAAAGTTATTGAGCTTGATGTGCGCGAGGATTTGCGCATGAAGAAGGAGCCTTTCGATAAAATCATGGGTGCTGTCAAAGAAGTAAACGATGGGGAGTCTTTTATCCTGCATGCACCATTTAATCCTGTTCCACTGCACGCAATATTAAAACGCAAGGGCTTTGACCGGATCGTTGAAAAATTAGAGTCAAAGCATTGGAAAGTAACTTACACAAAGAAGGCGGATGTTGTAAAATGATTATAGATAATCGGGGCCTTGAACCACCTCAACCTATGATGCGCACACTAAAGACACTGGATAAAATGGAAAACGGTGCATCATTTTCAATTATTAACGACCGGCGTCCACTATTTTTATATGAAGAACTGAATGATCGCGGATACCAGCACGATACGGAAGAGCAAGATGATGGAAGCTTTAAAATTACAATAACGAAATCTGGTGCGTAATATGATGCCTGGCGGAAGCCTGAATTCAGACACAAATATAAAATTGCCTCTAGCCTTTATCTTATATGCACTAGCGGCACTCGTTATTTCACAAACAATTTTATTTTTTAATAGCGATGTACTGGCAACGGGACAATTCAGGATCCCAGACATTTGGATGGGGGCACACTTTTTACTTTTAGGATATGCGGTAATGATTGCGATGGGGGCGATGTATCAGCTCGTTCCTGTTGCATTCCTAACGCCAATCTGGAATCAAACGTTTGGCTTTATTCAGTTTCTGATAACTGCAATTGGTGTAACAGCGTTTGCCTTATTACTTGGATTAATGCCTGAATACGCATTATATGGCGGGATAGTAGCCATCATAGGAATTATTATGTTTATTATTCAAATGGCTAAAACAATCTTTAAACAGAAGAAAAAGAACACCATGACACTATTTGTGATTGGCGCTATTACAAGTTTTTTCCTGACAATCGTTGCTGGCTTACTATTAGCCTGGAATATCACAGTTGGTGGTATCGCCAGTCATGGGACAATTTTATCATCTCATATTGTCCTCGGAGTTTCCGGATGGTTCACATTATTAATCTTTGGATTTTCCTATAAGCTTGTTCCAATGTTCAGTTTATCACACGGGTATTCGATGAAATGGGCAAAACCTGCATTCATCACATATATTGTAGGCCTAATTAGCTTAATAAGTTCATTCTGGATGGAAAATACGCTAGTACAATCAATCGGCTGGTTTTTACTTTTAGCAGGATTTTTCTTTTTTGTTCTTGATATAAAAGAAATCTTAGCAAAACGGCTCAAGAAAAAGTTAGACAAACCATTTTCATTTTCTATTTTGGCTATTTTCAACGGACTTGGTGTTCATATGCTTGCCTTCCTGTTCAGTGTTAGTGGTGTTCGTGAATCTGCTGTTTGGGGTTGGCTGATATTTTTATATGTTATGAGCTGGATCATTTTTAGTATCCTTGGCTATCTGTATAAAATCGTCCCTTTTCTGTGGTGGACACATAAATACGCAGATAAGATTGGCAAGGAAAAGGTACCTACACTGAAAGAAATGATTAATGAAAAGCACGCCGTTATTTTATTTACATTATTCGTAATCAGTGTTGTTGGTCTTACCGGAAGCGGCTTACTTTATATCGGATTTTTAGTATTTATTTTTCAGGGGCTGCTTACCGTTTCGTCCCTTCTATACGCTTTATCGATTATTCATGTTCTTATTAAGTGAAATCAGAAAGGAGACTTTCTCTATGTCATTGGATAAAAAAGTTGGAGCTGCCTTATTTGAAGTAATTGATCCGGAGCTTGGCGTAAATATCATGGACCTTGGACTTATTTATGGAATCGAGGTTGATTTTGATGACAATATTAGAATTGTAATGACACTAACAACCCCCGGATGTCCAATGCATGACAGTATAAAATCAGGTGTTCTGCATCGTGTCAGTCAAGTTGAAGGTGTTGGTGAAATAAAAATTGATCTTGTATGGGACCCAGCTTGGTCACCCGTAAAAATGAGTGATCGTGCTAAAGAAATGCTTGGAATGGGTTAAAAAAGTATCGAACGGCTGCAAAGACTGGGCCGAACGATACTTTTTTTTAGCCGCCACTTACCGGTGGGATAAATGCGACAACATCTCCCCTATTAACAACGGTATTTTCCCTCGCGTATTCTTCATTAATCGCTACCATCGCATTGTTCAGCGTATCCAATTTGTAAGTTGATAAGAGATTGTTTTTCAACTCTGTCACGGTAATCCCATCCGCTTCAACAGATACTTTCTCGTTCCCAACATTATCCTGTAACTCAGCAAAAAATAGCACATCAATCATTTCTTAATTCCTCCTCGGAAGGTATATATGTCGACTGTTCCTTCTGGTCGCCTACCCATTTTGTACCGTCTTCCCAATATTCTTTTTTCCAGATAGGCACAATTTCTTTGATTCGTTCAATTGCATACCTGCTAGCTTCAAAAGAATCATTTCGATGTGGTGTGGAAACAGCAATAACCACCGCAATATCAGAGATATCCAAGTGGCCTATCCTGTGAACAATCGCTGTCTCTGCATCATTCCACTTAGCATTTATTTCTTCACCAATTTGTGCTAATTTCTTTTCGGCCATTGCCTGATATGCCTGATATTCCAAGTATAATGTTCTTTTGCCTTTAGTGAACTCGCGAACTGTTCCAATAAACGTATTAACTGCTCCTGCTTCGGCACGAACCACTTTCTCTATACAATCATTTATTTGAATCGGCTTATCGGTAATCCAAAAATTGTTATCCATCCTAACACCTTCTTACGTATTCAGCTAGTTGTTCTACGTTTGCATCAAGATTATTTATATTAATCGTGGGGAACTTACTATTATCAAGTAAATTCTCATCCCAGGTTCCTACTGCAATTATATTGGATAAATCACTTAAAAGCGAAAAATCCTGCTTATTTTTTACAAGTAAAATCTTCGGATAGGAAGCATTTTTATACCCTTCAACTAAAAGTAAATCAATCGGAAAATTACTATATAACTGAATCAGCTTATCAAGCTCCATTTTCACATCAAATGTCAGTTGCGTTATATTCTCACCCTGCACACCACTGACCAGTGACCCGGATTCAATATGCATCGTACTATCGGTATCCTCCACTACGTCTGGCTCGCCACCGTGGCCATGATGTTTCAGTGTACCAACTTTCATTTCACTTGATGAAAAGTAACGGATTAAGCTGTTCATAACCGTAGTTTTCCCTGATTTTTTATAACCAACTATCTGACAAATTTGCATACTTTTACCTCATTTTATATAAGGATCTTTTTGTAAATTTTGTTGCTGTTTTAATTTTCGCAGTTGATATAAACATGTTGTAATAATCTATTTGCTATAACACCGCTCCGGAAATACATTTCGCACACCTTAGGGCGGCTGGCAAGCCATGCCCGTGGAAAGCGTCCGTCTGCAATGGAAATCAACGAGCCTGGCACATTCCCGAATCGTTTGGATTTACTGCTATATTTTCGAATGATGAAATTGATTCAGTTATATAAAAAAAGGTCGATTCATTTCATATGAACCAACCTTGTATTTAAGAATTAATCTGGTACTCCAAGTGCAATCTTTGCATAACGTGACATTTTATCCTTGCCCCATGGTGGATCCCATACGATATTAACATTTATTTCTTTAATCTCTGGTATATCCGATAGTGCATGTCTTACATCTTGTTCAATATGAGCAGCTAATGGGCAACCCATTGCTGTTAATGTCATCGTCACATCACAGGTGCCTTCATCATTTAAATCAACGTCATATATTAGCCCAAGATTTACAATGTCAATGCCTAGCTCAGGGTCAATTACATTCTCAAGTGCGCCCATCATATTTTCCTTCAGAGCTTCGTCCATAACCAATACCCTCCTTCATTATGCTATCTTTATTTAAACATATTTTTAGTAATTTTTAAATGATATTACTCATACTATAGATGTTTTTCAAACCATTTTACTGTTTCTAGTATTGCATAGCGACTTACCTTATGACCAGCGTTTGTTTCTTTAAGAAACTGAATATTCTCCTGGCTGGAATAATGCTGCTTTGCATCCTCAAAAAATGTATATGAATGATCAAATGGCACAACAGAATCATTTTCCCCATGCCAGAACAGCAGAGGACGCTCCTGAAGCTTCTCCATATGATTCGATAAATCATAATGCTGCAACTGTTCATAAAGCTGATCAATCATTTCGTCTGTTACTGGTAAATCACCCATTTTTTTAAAGCTGTTAACTAGCGTTTTTGCATATGTGGTTATTTTTGGTGATCCCATTAATACCCCAGCAGCTTTAACCCATGGAAATTGTGTCAAGGCAGCAGCAGTTGTGATTCCTCCCATACTTGTACCGGCAATTCCCAAGCGATTATCCAAAATTAGGTTTTCTTCGTCTAATGCATCTTTAATAATATTCAATTCTTTAACGTTCTGCATCACAATATCCCAAAAGGAAATTTGCTTTTTAACTGAGGAAATCTCTGCTTCACGCTCCCCATGATACATGCTGTCAGGAAGAATAACGCGGTAACCTTTTTCTGCTTGCAGGTAGGCCAAAGGAAGATTATGCTCTTTAGCGCTGGTAAATCCGTGGAAATATGTAAGTGTTGGCAATGGTTCTTTTTCCTTTGCTGAATCAACAATAACAAGACACGGTATGGATTTGATTTCCCTGTGAAATATCCCAATCATTATCAGGACCCTCTCATATAATATTATTTCATATATTGAACATCATATTATTAAATTTGTGTAAATTGCAAGCGACATGCAATATTATCCTTTACATATTAGGAAATGACTTATAAACTAAATTAATATGAGGTGAAAACTTATGGAAAATAAACGACACTTAATTGCATTAGATTTAGATGGGACGCTTCTGACCGATAATAAAGAAATTAGTACCCGTAATCTAGAAACGCTTCAACAGGCAAAGAACGATGGGCATATTGTCGTTATAGCAACAGGCAGACCACACCGTGCAAGTATTAATTATTATCATACGCTCGGCATGGATACACCAATGGTTAATTTTAATGGTGCACTAATCCACCATCCAACAGATAATAAGTGGGATGCGTTGCATAGCCCGATGCCAATCAGAACGGCTCATAAAATCATTGATGCATGCCATGATTTGAATGTAAATAACCTTTTAGCCGAAGTTATGGATACTGTCTACCTTGACAAGTACGATGAAAAAATTATTGACATTTTTCAAACAACTCAACAGGATCCGCCTTTTACTATTGGCAGCATTAAAAACGAGCTAAAAGAAGATCCAACTTCCTTGCTAATTCACCCAAAGGAAGAACATATTCATGAACTAAGAAGTCATTTGGATGATTATCATGCCGAACTTATCGAGCATCGTAAATGGGGTGCACCGTGGAACATCATTGAAATTGTTCGAAAAGGTATGAATAAAGCAGTAGGACTTCAAAAAATTGCACATTATTATCATATCCCACAGGAACAAATTATTGCTTTTGGTGATGAGGATAATGACTTGGAAATGATTGACTATGCAGGTGTAGGTGTCGCAATGGGAAATGCAATAGATGAATTAAAATCCATTGCAGGACATGTAACTGCAACAAATGAACAAGACGGCATTGGCGTTTTTCTTGAGGATTATTTAAACCTTCAGTTACAGAAGCCCTCTAAAAATTTCCTTTAATATAAAATAAGAAATGAACCATACTAGTAGTGAGCGCATCAAAGCGTTCACTACTTTTTTCTTAGTTGACTTCCAGACAGATAAACACCATTCACATTTTGCTGGTGAATGAACATGTTTTTCTAAGGAGGAATCACCGATGGGAAAACGTAACAAATCAAGGCGATTCAGTCAACACAGTGCTGATTCTGTTAAAAAACATGATGAACGATTTCCTTACCGATCACGATTCAGCGATGTTGAACGAAAGCGTGAGGAAGCGGACAGCCACACAGTAGGAGGGTTTTAGATGGAAAATAACCTATTTCAACAAGCTAAAACTGCCGTTAACCGCATAACCAATGCTCAAGGAGGAGCAGCAAACCAACAGGATAAACAGGCTGCACAAAACGCCATACAGTCAGCCAAAGCCGAAAGTTCTCCTGAAGAGCAACAGCAATTACAGCAACTTGAGCAGAAATTACGTCAACACAATCAATTAAGCTAACCTCCATGAAGAAATGCGAAGACGATCGAACGATCAAAATCGGAGTCTAAGCAATGCAGTAAATATGTGCGTTACAGATTTGCGAATCATTTTTCTGATGATGAGGGATTATAACGTGCAATTTTAAACACCCTTACCATTAAAATGGTAAGGGTGTTTTCCTTTTTTCCAAATTAAATTTCTGCTATGATATATGCATGTAGGTACTAACTAGGGAGGTAATTATCAATGGGAGTAAGAGCTGAAGCTACACCAAATCCAAATGCACTAAAATTTACAACGGACAGTCTTATATTTCAAGGAGACAGCAGCATTTCTGTAATGGCTGGAGATACAAGTGAGCATGAAATTTTAAATGATATGATGCAGCTTGAAGGTGTCGATAATGTTTTTGGATACCAGAACTTCATAACAATTAATAAAATGTTCGACGCAGAGTGGGGTCAACTGGAAGCAAAGGTTAAAGAAGTATTTGAGAAACACGGCTATTAAAATTACATAGGCGATATGTAAAACACAGAGGTACAAATCATACTGATTTGTACCTCTGGTTTGTTATTGCTGATTTTACAAATTTCTTAAGTCAACAGGCAGGTAATTTTTATTTACCATTGTTCCATCTTCTTTTTTATCATATAACGTAATAACAGGCATTACTTGTGCTTCTCTTACCTTTTGGGTGAGTTCTAGTTCCAGCTGAAAACTTCCCCATCCTTGCTCATTTTTTTCAAACTCTACAGAAGTTTCCTTTACAATCGCTGAATCCCCCTGCTCAAATTTATAGAAAAATGTATCATCTTTAGCTTTTGCTTCACCCGAAACCTGAATGGTACTTCCCTTAACTTCCATGCCTACATTTCTGAATTGAACCGCTGCGCTTTTATTTGTTTCTTCACCTTTATCACTGTTTGATTCGGTGTTAGTCTCTTCTCCACTATTCTCACTAGCTGATTCGGAACTTGTTTCATCTTCACTGCTGCATGCCACCAAAGCTAGTGCACAGAATAGCATGATAATAAATTTTTTCATTTAGAATTACCCCTTCTATTATTTCGTTTTAATTGTCACGCCTGAAGAAGCCAAATATGCCTGTTGTCTGGACGATATTCGTGAATGCATTTGGATCAACTTCACCAATTATCCGTTCCAAATCATATAGCTCGTACCGCGTTACAACAAGGTACATCATGTTCTTGTCTTCTTTCGTATATGCCCCTTTTGCTGGAATTATCGTAATTCCACGGACCATTGTATCATGTATCGCTTTTTGCAATTCATCTGCCTTAAGTGTAATAATCATTGCTGTTACTTTCTCATGACGGGTATGGATTGCATCAATTACTCGTGTTGTAACATAAAGTGTTAACAATGTATAAAGTGCATTTTCTGGTTCATAAAGGAACCCAGCCATTGCGATAATAATTGAGTTTAATACCAAAAAGTAAGTCCCAATTGGCCTGTCTTTCATACGGGACAAAACCATTGCTACAATATCCATACCACCTGTTGAAGCACCAAGCTTCAATGTGATTCCAACACCAGTTCCGGCTATAACCCCACCAAAAACAGCATTAAGTATAATATCTTCTGAAAAAGTCACTATAGGCAAGAGCTCTAGAAATAGTGTAGTAAAGACAACAGAAATACCACTATAAACAGTGAAACCTTTACCGACCTTATGCCAGCCTAATATGGCAACTGGAATATTTAATATGAATAATAAAATACCTGTACTTATGCCGATTCCCAGAAAATCATTAAACACACTGGAAATAAGCTGCGCAGCACCTGTAAAGCCACTTGCATAAACATTTGCTCCAATTAAGAAGAAGTTTAGTGACATAGCATTCAGCATTGCGCCAAATATAACAATAATAATTCGTCTTGCTTCAAATAAAAACATAGCTACCTCCCTGCTGCTATCAGCCTCGATTAATTTTATCATTATTTTTACATTTCATACAAATATACTTTGACTATCTTTCTATATAGCTTTAAACTTAAATAAATACAAGTACTTAACAAGAATGAGGTGATTGAAATGAGTATTAAAATTTTAGCAGACTCAGCATGTGATCTCTCAAAAGAACATTATAACGAATATGACATCGAAATGGTATCACTAACGGTTCACTTAGATGAGAAAGAATATGCAGATGGTAAAGAAATAAAGCCTAAAGCAATCTATGATGCTATGCGAGAAGGAAAGAGTCCCAAAACATCTCAAGTTTCTCCACAATCCTTTAAAGCTATCTTCACATCGTATGCTGAATCAAAGCAAACCTTAATTTACCCAGCATTATCTTCCGAGTTATCCGGTACATACCAGACAGCAAAAATGATGGAACAGGAAGTTAAGGAAACATACCCTGATGCATCAATTCACGTTATTGATACAAAATGTGTATCAATTGGACTTGGACTAATCGTCCTCCGTGCTGCCCAGCTTGCTAACGATGGCACAAGTGTTGATGAAATCATCGATACTATAACATATCATGCAAAACATATGGAACATATTTTTACTGTTGATGATTTGGAATACCTTTATCGCGGTGGCCGTGTAAGTAAAACAGCAGCATTTGTCGGTACACTCCTAAAAATAAAGCCGATTCTGCATGTCGAAAATGGAAAGCTTATCCCTCTTGAAAAAATAAGAGGTTCAAAAAAATTATTGAACCGTATGCTTGAAATTATGGAGGAACGCGGAACTGACTTGACTAACCAAACGATTGGCATCAGTCATGGCGACGACTTGGAAACAGCAGAAAAATATGCTGATATGTTTAAAGAAAAATTTGGCGCTAGTGATATTGTAATTGAAATGGTCGGCTCAGCAATCGGGTCTCACGCAGGACCAGGAACAATCGCAATTTTCTTCTTAAATAATGAGTATAAGTAATTATTAATACTGATCCAAAAAGTGGGTCGGTATTTTTTATCTAAACTGTTAAGGAACCTTTCCTAACTTTTCTGTAACATATTTGTAACATTATTCCCCTTCTATCGTCTAACAAATTAAAGACGTAAAAAATTTAGAGGTGACTTAATGATGAAAAAGAAAATCTGGTGGATAGCGGGCTCAAGTTTAGTTGTAATTATAGCAGTTGCATTTGTTTTCTTTTCCAACTCAATAACAGCTAATATTCCTTCCAAATCAAGCTATGCACCTACGTTTAAGGATTGGACCGTCCATTTCTCTGAAAAAATGAATCCCGAAACCTTTACAAGTGAAACAGTAACAGTAATGAACAATAGCAACGAACATGTTGACGTTTCATTTAAATGGAATCAAGATAAAACGGTGTTGACACTTGAAGCACCAAATGAAGGGTATAACATTGACCATACGTATATGATAACCGTTTCAGAGGATGTTGAAACAAATGCAGGCAGCAAATTGAACAATACATTTACACACTCGTTCACAGCGGTAGCAGAAATACCAAACATAAAAGACAATGAACAACTCATGACATTACTTAACGAACGTATGGAACAGCGAAAAGAAATGACTGTACAGCACAATGATAGTTCAACAGAAGAAAGCTCCAGTGGAGATGCAGCAATGGATACAGCAAGCAGTGGTGAAAAAGCTTCTACTACAAATGTTCAAGTTGATGGGATTGATGAAGGTGATCTTATTAAAACTGATGGTAAGTTTGTGTATTTTACGAGAGAATCTGACGTTGTAATAACTAGCGCTAATAAAGATAACAGTAGCGTATTAAGTACGATTTCCCAAGAAAACTTTCGTCCATCTGAACTTTATTTACACAACAATAAGCTAATTATGATTGGGCATAAATCAAAACCAATCAGGGAACAGCAATCAGCCAAATCTGGCAGCATCGAAAGCTTTCCGATTCATCGTATGCAAACCTCCGTATTGATTTACGATGTTTCTGATAAAGCTGATCCTAAGCAGGTTCGTGAGGTATCATTTGAAGGGTCTCTTACAGCCTCCCGGTTAATGGATGGACATATGTATTTAATTGCAAATCAGCATCCCCCTTACCGCATTCTTGAGGAAGATGCCTCAGATATTGATATGCGGCCATTTATTAAAGATACAGCCGTTAGTAATAAAGCTAGGCCATTGAGTTTTGATTCGATGTACTTTTTCCCTGAAAGCCAGGACGAGAATTTCCTGCTGTTAGGGTCAATTGATTTAGACAATATGAATAAAGAAATAGCAATGGAATCCTATCTGGGTGCCTCCAACCAAATGTATATGTCCAAAAAGCATATCTATATTGCAGTAAATAAATACAACTACCAGAAAAATGATGCCGGAACTCGTAACAGTACAGCTGATATTGCTATCGCCAGACCACCAGCAAATACGGAAATCAATCAATTTAGAATTGATAGCGGTAAAATAACTTATAATGCCTCCACCATTGTTAACGGCACACTAATTAACCAGTTTGCCATGGACGAACGTAACGAAACATTTCGTGTTGCAACAACAAAGGGAGATATGTGGAATGAAAAAGAACCTTCTACCAATAACCTGTATACGTTCGATTTGCAAATGAACTCGATAGGAAAATTGGAAGGGTTAGCCGAGGGTGAGCGAATCTACAGCGTACGATTCATGGATGAAGTTGCATACATGGTAACATTTAAACAAGTTGATCCACTTTTTGTTATCGATTTAAAGAATCCTGAAAAACCAACCGTTCTAGGCAAATTGAAAATACCAGGGTTCAGCAACTACTTGCATCCATTAGATGATAACCATGTAATTGGTTTCGGTCAAAATACGAAGTTAGTTGAAACAGGGGATGGACGTGAACCGCGAGTCAGAATTAACGGACTGAAAATATCAGTATTTGATGTAAGTGACCCAACAGATCCTAAGGAAGAATATAGTGAGATTATTGGCCAAGGACACTCCTATACGGAACTCAACCATAACCATAACGCATTATATAAGCATCCGAAGAAAAACATTTTTGGGTTCCCTGCAACACTGTTTGAGACGAAAACAGTTCATAAAGGGGATGCAACCTATGAAGAGCAATCACTCGTTTATGAAGGAGCATTTTTATACAACATAACACCTGAAAATGGTATCAAGATAAAAGATAGCATTACACATCAACAAAAAATGGAACAAATGCAACACCCAAAATGGGAATCTGAAGTCAAACGGATGGTATCAGTCGGCGACACATTATACACATTCTCACTAGACCAAATGAAAGTGTATGATATGTCAGAAGAGAATGTTACGCAGACAGTTGCATTGCCAGAACTCAAAGAAAGGTATTAACAATGATATTGGGGACCCCCATTAATTTTTGGGGGTCCCTTTTTTATTCCCTCCCTCCTGTTCTCAGCAATATCACTTAAATAATCCTATTTTGTAGTTGATGTAAACTGCGAACTAATATGCTGAGTGCTATGACACCGCTCCGGAAATACACTTCGCTTTCCGTGGGCGGCTGATGAGCCTCCTTGCTCCTACGTCGCTGCGCAGTCTCATCTAGGCCTCAGCTCCCACAGGAGTCTCCGTGTATTTCCTACGCTGGGGCTGTTTTTACCTTGAATTTTTAGCCATAGGGAACACTTCAGCCTCTAATCAAGAAAGCCTCTTCCAGTGGGGCAGAATACGAAGACTCCTATGGGAACAGCACGTTCCGAAGACCCCGGAAGAAGCGACAAATGAGGTCGTGCCCATGGAAAGCGAAGTATTCTGCCGGAACGGATTTAAGCACTCAGCCTTCATTAGAACAAAAGAAAATCTTCACTAATTCGCATTTTATATCAAATATGTACCGTTGATCCTAAGTCAACTCAAGTAGTGTATCCTCAGCCTTTCTTATTCCTTCAGGGTTTATCCGTTCATTTTATGCTGTGAAAGTTGAATTAGTTAGCATTATATAAAAGCCTCCAGCATATATTTCTGATAGGACAACCTTAAGCAAAATTTCTTATGGAGGGTTTATATGAGTATGAGTATATTTGAACTAATAACGACTTTTGAAACGGATAGAAATCAG
>JBDNGJ010000022.1:0-13753 GCA_041689365.1 Virgibacillus sp. | reverse complement strand
CACCAAATACTCGTTCCAGCGTTATTTTACTTGATTCTTCAAGTGAACAGTCCTTGGTGTTCATAATCAATTTCATATATGACATGAAATAGGCTTTGCTTAACTTTCCTGAATGTATTATGCGCATGTATCAACACTCCTAGTTATTATCATAAATGGAATGGACTTTGATAGCAACTTTGCAATAGCTTCAAAGTTGCATGTAACCTTGTAAATATTTACATTCATCCTTTGCTTGGATACAATTAATTTAGAGGTGATATAGTAATGGCAGTTGTAACTGTAGATTTTGATGGCACTCTATTTCAAGGAAATTCATTTAAAGTTATGTTTCAGGCGGCACAAAAGGATTTTAAACTAAAACAGTGGACAGTTGTTGGTGTAGGAGTTATCAAAGCGGTTGTTAGTGGGATTTTAAAAGGAAAGCAGGCATTCCGGATTAGCTTTTTTAAGGCGTTTGCCAAATCCTTTAAAGGAAAGACTGAAACAGAAATGGATGAATTTTTCCGTAAGCTGGTGGACATTGGCAGAGAGGATATTCATCATGGACTCGTTCAAAAAATTCACGAACACCAGGAGCAAGGTGATGAAATAATTGTCCTATCTGGTGCACTCCACCCCTTTTTAAAGGCGTTTACAAGGGAAGTGAACTTGCAAGTACATATCATCAGCACGGAATTACAATATGATCAAAACGGCATTTGCACTGGTGAAATCGGGACTGTGATTAATGGAGATGAAAAAGTAAAGGAAGTTAAAAATTGGGTGGCTGCTGAAAGTGATCTGGCAGAGAAATCTGAAGTATGGGCATATGCGGATAGTTTGAGCGATTACCCGTTGTTTCAATTTGCCAATCATCCAATTGTTGTAAATCCGGATGATGCAATGAAAAAGTTAGCAGAAAAGCATGATTGGCCGATATTTAAGTCTGCTTGAAATGCTTAAGTCAGATCGGAATGACTTATTGACATCAGTCCATTCCAACTATATACTTAGTTGAGTAAAAATGGATGATTCTGCTCCGTTTAACAAAGCGGAAGAGGTTCTTAGCTTTTAACCCTCTATAAAAAACTAAGGACAGATGATGCGATTATGAAGCCATGTGCCCTAGAGGCCATGGTTTTTTTGGCAGTTAAGAAAGTATAAATTCTTTCTTACTGCATAAGTACAACTAAGGCATTCGCCATTAAGGCTTGGCGAATGCCAAGTTTTCTAACAGTTAGGAAGGTTTAAATCCTTTCTTACAGCATAAGTGAAACTAAGGATTCCGCCATTAAAGCTTGACGATAAGCCAAGTTTTCTAAAATTTAATTAAAGTGAGGAGGTTATCAAATGGCTGGTAGACGTGATGAGGAATTAACAGATATATCTCTTTTAGGGAGCCAAGGAACAACTTATAACTTTGACTACACACCAGAAGTGTTAGAAGCATTTGATAATAAACATCCCTACAGAGATTATTTCGTGAAATTTAATTGTCCTGAGTTTACGACACTGTGTCCAAAAACAGGACAGCCAGACTTTGGGACAGTGTATATTAGTTATGTACCAGGTGAAAAGATGGTGGAGAGTAAGTCGCTGAAGCTATATTTATTCAGTTTCAGAAATCATGGCGATTTTCATGAGGACAGTATGAACATTATTATGAACGATCTCATTGAACTAATGGATCCCCGTTATATTGAAGTGCGGGGAAAATTCACGCCACGTGGAGGTATTTCCATTGATCCGTATTGCAATTATGGTAAGCCAGGAACTAAGTTTGAACAGATGGCTGATCATCGCCTGATGAACCATGATATGTATCCAGAAAAGATAGATAATCGCTAGTAATGTTTAAATTTTGAGGGTTAGCTTTGTTCCTTTTCCTAGATAGGATGAGGATTAGTATGTTTGTTTATTTAAATGCATTATTTGTAGGACTCTTACTAATAGCTAATATTTTAGGAGTTAAATTATTCAGTATTGGGGAATTTGTGTTACCTGCTGCGGTTATTGTGTATGTAGCAACTTACTTGATAACTGATGTAATCGGTGAGGTCTATGGAAAAGGTGCAGCCAGAAAAACAGTTCAAGCAGGGTTTGCGACCCAAGTAATTGCATTAATTTTTATATTTATTGCTATCCAACTACCTGCTGCACCAGTTTTCGGTTCCCAAGCCGAATTTGAGCAGATTTTAGGAGGAAGCTTTCGGGTGATATTGGCAAGCTTAGTTTCATATATTGCCAGCCAAAACCTGGATGTATCGATTTTTCATCGGCTAAAAGCAAAGCATGGGGAGAATAAATTGTGGTTGCGTAATAATGTATCGACGATGACAAGTCAATTAATCGATACTAGCCTGTTTATTACTATAGCGTTTTGGGGGACTGTGCCGACGAAGGTATTATTAGGCATGATTCTGACTCAATATGTATTTAAAATGTGTGTGGCATTGGTCGATACACCAGTTGCATATTTGTTGGTGAAATTAGGTAGAAAATCTGAGGGCAAAGTTGCATAGATAAAAAAACGTCATTCCGGATGGGATGACGATTTTTTACATTTAGTCAAACATTGCTGATCATAGGATTTGTTTGTGTTATTAATCAACGGTTTGAAGGAATTTTTTTAAAATATAAATTTTACCATTGTAAAACGCTTACATCTGTTATATAATTTCACTAAATCGATTTAGTAAACCGGTTTAGTAAGATTGTGACTTTGAAAATATAGGAGAAAATTAAATGAAGACAGTAACGATTTCAGACGTGGCTAAACATGCCGGGACATCCAAAAGTACTGTGTCTCAGTTTTTAAACAAACGATATGATTATATGAGAACGGATACAAAAAAACGAATTGAACTGGCAATAGAAGAACTAGGGTACAGTCCTAACATAATTGCAAGAAGTCTAAAACTGAAATCAACAAAAACTATCGGTGTAATAGTCGCTAATATTTTACATGTATTTTCAACGCAAGTAATTCGGGCAATTGAAGATTATTGTAATGAATCGAATTTTCATGTGATTGTCTGTAATGCCGATGATGACCCGGCTAAAGAAAAAAGATATATCGAAATGCTTCGTGCAAAACAGGTGGATGGGATTATTGTTTTTCCAACCGGTGACAACGTTGAATTATACGAGCAATTGTTAAGCGATAATTTTCCGCTCGTATTTATGGATAGAAAAGTACCGGGAATATCAGTTAATACTGTTCTGCTGGATAATGAAAAAGCGTCAAAAATAGCAGTTGAAGCTTTTTTGGAGGAAGGGTATGAGCGAATTGGCATGATTACCCCACCATTGGATCAATGCATCACACCTAGATTGGAAAGAATAAATGGATTTAAAAATACACTAAACGAGCATGATATTACGTATAATCATGAATACTTTGCAAGTGCAGAAATTCCAGACATTCAAGCTAAGCTTAAAGAAATGATGGAATCATCACCACCACAAGCTATTCTAGCTTTGAATGATCGAGTTTTGTTTGAAATCTTAAAATATACGAAAGAGCACCAGATTAAAATACCCGAGGACTTAGCGGTCATAGGAATTGATGATGTGTCGTTTGCCAGTTTTTACAGTCCTGCACTAACAACTGTTGCTCAACCTGCATTTGAAATGGGGGAAAAAGCCGCAGAACTTCTATTAAATAGAATTAGTAATAATAATATTCAACATGAGTTAGAGGTTCATAGGTTTGAGCCACAGTTAATTAAACGATCATCTTGTTGAAGGAAACATTAATAAGACCTTTTTAACGAGGTAGTAATAGGTGAGGTGTACAGTTTTATGAAAAACATAACGGACAATATCGTAAATGAAGTAGGCGAAGTATTAAGCAAGGTGAATCCCGAGGAATCAGAAAAATTGGCTATTGAGCTTCAAAATGCCAAACGAATATTTGTTGCTGGAACTGGCCGGTCAGGATTAGTCGGTAAAACGTTCGCAATGCGTTTAATGCACAGTGGCTATTCTGTTTATGCTGTTGGAGAGACGATTACTCCAAGTATAGAAAATGGTGATCTGTTACTTATTATTTCTGGCTCTGGGACTACAGGATCTTTAAAGGAATATGCCACAAAGTCGAAAGAAGTTGGCTCTAAGTTAGCTCTTTTAACAACAAATAAAGATTCGGTAATAGGGAAGCTAAGCGATTGTACTATCTTAATTCCAGCGGCAACAAAGAAGCGGCTTTCGCGTGAACCAGACACGATTCAGCCATTAGGCAGTCAATTTGATCAATCAGCTCATTTACTTTTAGACGCGGTTGTCGTTTATCTTTTACAACAACAATCTGAGAATGAAAATGCTGCAAAGTTAAATCATAAGCATGCAAATTTAGAATAGGGGGTGGTTTGATGGCACTAATGAGTACAATCAACAATCACAAAATTATTGCTGTTATCCGGAAGGCAGATGAAAGCAACATTATACCGATAATTAAAGCTTTAGATAAGGGGGGTGTTAAAGCAGTCGAGATAACAGCAGAGACTCCGAATGTTACAAAAATTATAGAGAAGGCAGCTAAGGAATTTGGAGGAAATGTTGCTGTTGGAGCAGGAACGGTTTTAGATCCGGAAACTGCAAGAGCTGTTATTATGGCAGGTGCAGAATTTATCGTCTCACCTACATTAAATCCTGAGACGATAAAAGTGACTAACCGATATGGAGTAGTAAATATATCGGGTGCATTAACTCCTACAGAAATTTTAACTGCTTATGAACATGGTACAGATATGGTGAAAGTTTTTCCAGCAGATGCATTTGGACCCAATTATATAAAAAATATTCAGGGACCGCTTCCTCATATTCCGTTAATGGTAACTGGGGGTATCACACTAGACAACATGAATGAGTACATTTCAAAAGGTAGTAAAGCAATAGGAATTGGAAGTAATCTAGTAAATGTATCGAAGCTTCAAACAGAGAATGATTATGCTGAGTTAGCGGTTGAAGCAGGTCGGTTTGTGAACAATTTGAAAGTAGTTAAGTAAGGGATATTATAAAAGTGAAGGGAGATTTTGAAATGAAAAGGTTTGCATTTTTATTGTTACTAGTTGCTATTACTATAATTGCAGGGTGTGGAGATGATAGTGGAGAGGGTTCCGGCGAGGGCTCAGATTCAATTAAAATAATTGCTGCCCATAACCAAACATCACCAGAGAATCCATACCAGGATGGGTTATTAAAGTTTAAAGAAGTAGCGGAAGAAGAGTCAGACGGAGCAATCGAGGTGGAAGTTCACGCAGGAACTATCGGTACAGAAGAATCACAACTTGTTGAAAAGCTTAAAACAGGCGGCGCTGACGTAGTACTTGTATCACCAGGTTTTATGACCCAAACAGGTATTGATGAAGTTAACTTATTTGCACTTCCATACCTTTTTGAAAGCTATGATCACTGGGAAAAAGTTGTTGATGGCGAAGTTGGTCAGAAAATGGCTGATATAATTAATGAAAAGTCCAACAATGATTTTAAACTGATTGGTTATTGGTCTGCTGGGGTTAGACATTATTATGGCAAGAAACCACTTCAATCTATGGATGATTTGGAAGGTATGACTATGAGAACCCAAACTTCAGGAGTAGTAGCAAACTATTGGGAGCAAACTGGTGCAGTTCCAACCTCTGTAGCTTGGGGAGAACTATACCAAGCATTGCAGCAAGATGTTGTAGATTCAGCTGAAAATGCTTATCCATATTTCGTGCAGCAAAATCATCATACAACTGATAATGGAAAGTACATTACTGAAACTGGACACGACTATACGACGAGATTCTTACTGGTTAATGGCAATAAATTTGATTCATATACAGAAGAGCAACAGGAAATCATTTTGAAGGCTGCTGAAGAATCGGTTAAGGCAGAGAGAAAGTCCCTTTATGAGCAAGAAGAAGAATATAAGCAAAAGGCTATTGATGAAGGAGCAGAAATTAATGAAATTGACAGACAGCCATTCATTGATTTAGCTAAACCTCTTCAAGATAAGGCTGCAAAAGATATGGGCGTTGAAGATTTATTGCAAAAAATTAGAGATATGAAATAAATATTGTAAAGTTAAAATAAAAGAAGCGGAGGACACTATATGTGTCCTTTCCTTTGGTAGATAAGAAACTAACTTAGCTGCCGAATGAGCAGCAACTATCAATGAATTTGGTAATCGAACTAGAGAGGTATTTTCAGACAAAAGTATAAGGGAATAAGTGCAACTAAGTATTTAACTAAACTAAGGCTTCCACTCCCAGTATAAAGGCTTCTAAGAATGTAAAATACTCTTGCAAAGGAATACCTTTAACGGTAAGTCGAGTCTTCTAAGTTTTCATTAGGGGGGATAAACATGAATCGCTTTATTCGAATGCTCGAAAAAGTCCAATTAACAGTAGGTGTTATGTTTCTATCAATATTCTTTATTGCTATTGTGATTCAGATTACGACAAGACATTTGGGTATTTCAGTAATTTGGACAGAAGAAGTAGCAAACTACTCTTTTATATGGGCAATTTTTATGGGTGCAGCTGTAATGGTTAATCGTAGAGATCATTTTACGTTTGACTATTTACAAAGAAAATTGAAAGGGAAATCAAAATTGTCGTTAAACATAATTAATGACGTTGTTTTAATTTTATTTAATGCTGCTATTCTAGTTTATAGTTCACAGGTTGTAGAGCGGTTTTGGGATTATAACTGGGCAGCACTGCCTGAAATGAAGATGGGTTATGTATGGATTTCAATCCCAATTATGGCAGGCACAATGATTATTTATTCATTAGGGCACTTAGTGAAACACGTTAAAATACTAAGTGGAAAGGAGGCACGTGAATAATGGGATTTTTATTAATAGGACTATTTATTGTTTTAATGTTTATTGGAATACCCATTGCTTTTGTAATTGGGATTGTTGCATTACTAGGGATTTTTAATATTCCTTATATTCCTGAATTATCCGTTCCTATGAAAATGCTAAATGGATTGGATTCATTCGTCTTATTAGCGGTCCCATTATTCATTTTAGCTGCAAATTTAATGAACTCTGGAAAAATATCGATTAAATTAATTGATCTCGCTTTAGCTATAGTTGGCCCGATCCGTGGAGGACTAGCACATTCCAATATTCTTGTATCAATGATGTTTGCTGGTGTTTCCGGTGCTTCACAAGCAGATACAGCAGGGGTTGGGAAAATTCTTATCCCTAGCATGATTGACAAAGGTTATGATAAAGAAACCGCGGTAGGTGTAACAGCAGCATCATCAACAGTTGGTGTAGTTATTCCACCTAGTATCCCTATGATTATCTTCGCTGGTCTTACTAATGCTTCTGTAGGAGCGTTATTTCTTGGGGGAATTGTACCTGGAGTGTTAATCGGATTGTCAATGATGATTTTCCTTTATGTACTAGCTATTAAGCGAAACTATCCGAAAACTGCTAGAGTTGAATTTAAGAAATTCCTGAAATTACTTGTTGATACAATTCCCGCTTTATTTACAGTCGTAATTATTATCGGTGGTATCGTTAGTGGATTCTTTACAGCAACTGAAGCAGCTGCGGTAGCATCATTGTATACTTTAATAATAACAATGTTTTATTATAAGACACTAAAGCTTAAAGATTTACCGAAAATATTGATCGACACGTTATCATTAAGTTCGTTATCTTTATTTGCATTAGCTACTGCCAGTGCGTTAGGTGAATTGATGAGTTATTACCAATTGGGTATAGTTGCTCAGCAATTCTTCACAAATAACATCGGAACAGAATGGCTGTTTATTTTAATTATTATTGGGTTTTTCCTATTCATTGGTACTTTTATGGATGCAATCCCAGCCATGATTCTGTTTGTCCCTGTTATTCTTCCTACAGCATTACAATTTGGAATTGACCCAGTACATCTAGGATTAATTGTTGTTATGACATTAGCAGTTGGTTTGACAACACCACCATACGGGTTATGTTTATTGCTTGCCGCGAAAATAGGTGACCTTTCAATAGAAAGATCGTTCAGGGCAGTATTACCATATATTGCGATTATATTAGTAGTTTTACTGTTTATTGCGTTTTTCCCAGATGTAGCATTTTACATTCCTAAAATGATAAATCCAGGTTTATTCTAAATAGGAGCGAATATATATGAAAAATCAGGTTGATGCGAATAAAAAAATAGCAGGTGAAAAGGCTGTTGATTATATAAAGAATGGTATGACCGTGGGATTGGGTTCCGGGTCAACCGTTAACTACATGCTTAAAAAATTAGGTAGGCGTGTTCAAGAAGGATTGGATATAAAAGGAATACCTACTTCGGTGAAAACAGAACAGTTAGCAAGGGAGTTAGGTATACCATTGACTGATTTTTCAGATGTCCAGCAGATTGATATTGCGATTGATGGGGCGGATGAAGTGGACAATAACCTATGTCTCCTTAAAGGTGGTGGCGGTTCTTTAGTACGGGAGAAGATTGTAGATCTGGCTGCTAAGCAGTTGGTTATAATTGTTGAAGACTCCAAAATGGTTTCGCATTTAGGTGCTTTTACACTACCAGTAGAAATTCTGCCATTTGGTTGGGAATTAACAGCCATGCGGATAGCAGATTTAGGCGGGGATCCCGTGTTAAGAAAGAAAGGTAGCGAATTATTTGTATCAGATAACGGTAATTATATTTTGGATTGTGATTTTGGTGAGATAGTCGATCCAGAAAAGTTACACGCGAAATTAAAGTTATTAACAGGAGTGGTGGAGACAGGATTATTTGCTGATCAAACAGATGTTGTAATAGTTGGTCGTAATGGTAAGGTCGAGACGTTATCGTAGTGAATTAGCATCTAAGGCAATATACACCACGTATTGATGCAGGAGGTATACAAATGAACGATGTAATTACAATTGGAGAAGCAATGATAGCATTCAATCCTGTTTCAACAGGACCAATGAAGTTTGTGAATGGATTTGAAAAAAAGGTCGGTGGAGCAGAGCTGAATTTTGCTATTGGTTGTGCGCGGCTTGGGCTTAAAGCTGGGTGGATCAGTAAATTAGGTAATGATGAATTTGGCAAATATATTCAGACCTTTGCACGTGGAGAGGGGATTGATATATCCCGGGTTGAACTTGTCGATGGATATCCTACATCATTAAATTTTAAAGAAATAATGGAAGATGGCAATGTAAGAACTTTTTATTATCGTGATAAATCACCTACGTTAACCATGACACCAGAAGATATGGATGAAACTTATTTTCAACAAGCTAAAATATTGCACATTACAGGAATTTTTCCAGCTATAGATCCCAAGAATATGGCTATTTATGATCGTGCCATTGATTTGGCAAAAAAGCACGATGTGAAAATTTCCTTTGATCCGAATATACGCTTGCGTATGTGGAGCAGGGAAGAAGCGAAACAAGAGTTGTCTAAAATACTTCCTCATGTTGATATATTACTAGCTGGCGACGATGAAATGGATATGATTATCGGAGAAAATGAACCTGAGGCAATTGTTGAAAAAGTAAAGGAATATGGGATTTCCTTTGTAGCAGTTAAGCAAGGTGAAAAGGGGTCTGCAGGGTATTACAATGGAGAATTTATCGAGTCTGCCCCTGTTAAAGCACCAAAAGTCGTGGACACTGTTGGTGCAGGTGATGGATTTAATGCAGGTATAATTTACGGTATTTTACAGGAATGGCCATTGGAAAAAACACTCATATTTGCTAATACTATAGGTTCAATGGTAGTTGGAGTGACTGGTGACAACGAAGGTTTACCGTATTATGAAGAAGTACAACAACGATTAGGAGAAGTAGAGCGTATAGAAAGATAAAAGAGAGGTGTTAGGATTGAAATTACAGTTAGCTTTAGATCGACTAACTTGGGATGAATGTTTTCGAGTTGTGGATGAAACAGTAGAAGAAATTGATATAATTGAAGTTGGTACCGGTGTCATCAAGGAATATGGGATGGCTATCGTTCGCAAAATGAAGAGTGAATTTCCGAATAAAACGATAGTTGCAGATATGAAAACTTGTGATGCAGGTGGACATGAGGCAGTTCAGGCATTTGAAGCAGGTACCGATATTGTAACTGTTATGGCATTTTCCTCAGATTTAACAATTCGGGATATGTTGACCGTTGCCCAGGAATATGACAAACGGGTGATGGTGGATTTACTGGAGCTCACTTCAACAAGCAGGATGGACGAACTTAAACAATTGGATGTGAATCTTGTTAGCCTTCATGTAGGTAAGGATAAACAGCAAGAAGGAAATTTTAACACCGAATTATTCTCCTTGGTAAAGGGATTTGATTTTGAAGTTGCTGTGGCGGGCGGAATTAATTTGGGCACTATAACAGATATTATAAAGGAAAAGCCCGATACGGTTATAGTTGGAAGTGCAATAACTAAATCGGATAAACCTAGAGAAACAGCGTCTAAAATGAAAAACCTAATGCACTAAATTTCAAAATTGAAGGGGGAGTGAGGAATGAATTTAGGTACAATCGGAACCGGCTGGATTGTAAGCAAATTTATCAATGCAGCTAAAGAAACTAATCTGTTGCAGCTATCTGCTGTATACTCCCGAACCGAAGAAAAAGCGAAGCAATTTGCCAGTGATCATGATGCAGATAATTATTATACTGATCTAGTAGAAATGGCTGAAAGTGACACTATTGACTGTGTTTATATTGCTTCGCCAAATTCTTTTCACTATGAGCAAGCAATTATGTTCTTAAAGCATCATAAACATGTTATTTGTGAAAAGCCGATATTCTCAAACACAGCGGAACTGGAAGAAGCATATAAAGTTGCTGAAGAAAATGGTGTGCTTCTATTTGAGGCTATTCGAACGGTACATTTGCCAAATTTTCTATCTCTTAAAGAAAATCTGACCAAAGTAGGTAGCGTGCGCAGTTCAGTACTGCACCGGATTCGTTATTCCTCACGTTATGATGAATATTTAAATGGAGAAAATCCAAATGTTTTTTCATTGGAATATTCCGGTGGAGCCCTTGTTGATTTAGGTGTTTATCCACTTGCCGTAGTGATTGCATTATTTGGTAGACCAAAGACTGCTAATTACTATCCTGTTATATTGTCATCAGGTATTGATGGCAGTGGGGTACTAGTTTTGGATTATACTGACTTTACCTGTGTGGTTAACTGCTCAAAAATAAGTACATCTTACTGTAACTCTGAAATTCATGGTGAAAAAGGTACAATATCAATCGATGATTCAGGAAGACTTACAAATGTGAAGTTAACAGATATACATTCGAATTCTACGACAGATATTAGGACTAATCAAAAGGAAAACGATATGGTTTATGAAATTGAGAACTTCGTTGGCATTATTAAGGAAAAAGATAAGGATAAATATGAAGTATTAAAAGAACTGAGTTTAGATGTGTTGACGATTACCGAGTCAGCTAGAAAACAAAATGGCATTGTATATTCTGCTGATAGGGAGTAACTGTAATAGATAAAGGTAGTGCCACTCAACTGAGGCACTACCTTAAATTTTAAACTATAAAGTAAAGGAGAAAGTGGGATTCGAACCCACGCGACGGTCACCCGCCCTAATGCATTTCGAGTGCATCCCCTTCAGCCAGACTTGGGTATTTCTCCATATAATGTGCAGTACTTACAAATCGTCTGAGGCCGACTGTGGTACACTAGCAAATTAATTCCAATGAAAATAATACTTCAATTTTGCATTTTCTTCAAGTATGCAATTCCTCCAAAATTTAACTTATACATAGTACGCAGAATTTGAGTTCTGGCTTAAAAGTAAGCTAGAATTTAAATATAGACTTACATATGGAGGTAATAGTAATGATAAATAGTCTTCAGGACACAGTAACATTAAATAATGGTGTCAAAATGCCTGGATTTGGTCTGGGTGTTTATAAAGTTGACGATGGAGAAGTTGCAACTAAAGCGGTAAGGGCGGCTCTTACCCATGGCTACAGAAGTATTGATACAGCATCTTTCTATGATAATGAAACAGGGGTAGGAGAAGGAATTAGACAATCTGGAATACCGAGAGAGGAAATATTTGTTACGTCAAAGGTGTGGAATGACGAGCAGGGTTATGATAATACGTTGAAAGCTTTTGAATCAAGCCTTGAAAAACTTGGGTTGGATTATCTTGACCTTTACTTAATTCATTGGCCTGTCAGTGGAAAGTTTAAAGACACCTGGAGAGCTTTGGAGAAATTGTATGCAGAGGGAAAAGTCAGGGCAATTGGTGTGAGTAATTTCCATGTACAGCACTTAGAAAGTCTTTTGGCTGATTGTGATGTTAGACCAGCGATAAATCAGGTGGAACATCACCCACATCTTACACAGCCAGAGCTGAAATCATTTTGTGAAGATAGAGGTATCCAACTAGAAGCATGGTCTCCGCTTAAAAGAGGCGGTCTCCTGGATGAACCGACTATAGTGAAGATTGCTGAAAAATATAAGAAGTCTGCAGCACAAGTAATTTTACGGTGGGATATACAAACGAATGTTATTACGATTCCTAAGTCGGTAAAAGAACACCGGATTATCGAGAATGCGAATATATTTGATTTTACATTAACCGAAGAAGAAGTTGAACAGGTCAGCGGGTTAAATATAAACGATCGCAGCGGTGGAAATCCTGATAACATGGACACTTAATTAGTGACATAAAATTCCTATAATTGACGTATGAAGGCTATTCTATTAATTTTAAGAATAGCCTTTTTGCAAACTCGCGCGACAGAGTGGTTAACTCGCGCGACAGGGTGGGCAACTCGCGCGACAGAGTGGCTAACTCGCGCGACAAAGCGGTTAACTCGCGCGACAAAGCGGTTAACTCGCGCAACAGAGTGGTTAACACGCGCGACAGAGAGGTTAACACGCGCGGCAAAGCGGCTGACTCGCGCGACAGAGAGGTTAACACGCGCGACAGAGAGGTTAACACGCGCGACAGAGAGGTTAACTCGCGCGGCAGAGAGGTTAACACGCGCGACAGAGAGGTTAACACGCGCGACAGAGAGGTTAACTCGCGCGGCAGAGAGGTTAACACGCGCGACAGAGAGGTTAACACGCGCGGCAGAGTGGTCAACACGCGCGACAGGGTGGCTAACACGCGCGACAGAGTGGTTAACTCGCGCGACAGGGTGGTCAACACGCGCGACACAGCAATCACCCGGAATTGCTCCCCAACCATTCCCAGAATCAGACTCCTTTTTGGCTGAAAACTGAATTATAGCGTGTGAAGACTCAATAGGGCTCTACGAAGACTGAATCCGCAGCTACCAAGACTGAATAAACACCACTATTGTCCAGTACAGACTGAATAATCCACGCGAAGGCTGAATCACCCACCATTTTACCGTCCACACCGCCAACAATAAGTAAAGCTTTTCTGCCAATGTAGAAAAGCCTTTGTTAAAGCATAAATACGTACTGCATAAGTGCAATCTAGTTCCCCCTTTAAGGATTGAACTCCGAAGCATAAGGGGTTTTGACAAAGCAAATAGCGCTTTCATACGAATCCCTTTATGAGGTTGTTCAAAAAGTCCGGTGAAATGATACATCGAATTTCTTCTTGCCTTGTTTTTCCCCTGCCTAAAACTTCTCGGGGCCCTTATCCTCCTTTTTAAATATAAAAACAATAAGCTAAGTATTCTAAACAAAATGGTACTTTATACCGATATTAGTAGAACAGATATATATAAAGAGACAGAGGGGAAGTCGGGAATGTTTAAGAACAAGTTTAAGTTCAACTTTAAGAATGTAT
>JBDNGJ010000021.1:0-12768 GCA_041689365.1 Virgibacillus sp. | reverse complement strand
CAGAAGCTTACGCTGGTTTAACCGAAATGGCAGCAGAAGTAGATTATTTGATTTTATCATTACCATCTCCTGAATTAGTAAAAAAAACATTAGTGGAAGAAGGCGTGATCGACTCGATGCATGCTGGAACGAAGATTATGGATATGAGTACAAACGATGTGGAGGTTACAAAATGGCTATATGAATACGCTGAAACACGTGGGATTGACTTTTTTGACTGTCCTTTAAGTGGTGGACCAGCTGGCTCAGAAGATGGAAAACTTACCATTATGGTTGGAGGATATGATAAAGTATTCCCAAGCCTATTGCCTATTCTAAATTCCATTGGAAAACATATTGAGTATATAGGTCCAAGTGGTGCCGGTCAGACAGTCAAACTTTGCCATAATATGGTGGTTGGGGGTGTGATAACACTTTTAAGTGAAGCGTTTTTAACTGGTGAAAGGTCAGGTGTCTCAAAGGAAAAGATAGCTTCAATTTTACAGAATGGCTCAGCACAAACAAAGGTAATGGAGGTGTTTGGGCAGAATATTTTAGATGGAACCTTTGATGACGTGAATTTCTCTCTAACTAACATGCTAAAAGATATTGACCTGTATCGTAATCTAGCAGAAGCTCGGTTTATACCAACGTATGTTAGTCAACAGGTCGATCAGCTTTATCGAATTTCAAATCATAAGGGAAGAGGTAAACAGGATTCCTCGGCTGTTTATAACACGTTAGCTGATATTGGAAAAAAGGGGTAGTAGATTCATATTTTTAAATAAGGGGGAGTTATGATGAGTAGTGAAGTTGCACAAGGATTATGGAAAGACTGGAGACTTCATGCGCTAGTGCTATTAATTGTTATTGTTACAGAAGCAATTGGAACATTCAGCTTCTCAATCGGCCCAGGGGTCGTCTTGCTGTTGCCTATGCTTTATGCATTGATTATCGGGTTAATTCTATATTTCACACCTGTAGTTAAAGAGAAACAATCAAAAAATGCCGAACCAATTATTGTACTAGGTGTAGCATTATTGCTGGCAAAAATCGGGGTTATTATCGGGCCGTCATTACCACAGATTATAGAAGCTGGTCCTGCTTTATTGTTACAGGAGCTAGGAAACTTAGGGACAATATTCCTTGCTTTACCTGTTGCTATCTGGTTAGGTTTGAAACGAGAATCCATCGGTATGACGCACTCCGTTGCGCGCGAACCTAACGTGGGTTTAATTATGGATAAATATGGGATAAGTTCACCTGAAGGAAGGGGAGTCATGGCAGTTTACATCTTCGGTACAGTTTTCGGAGCTGTATTCATGGGGCTGATTGCTGGATTCCTCGCGACATTAACTCCATTAGATCCCCTATCGTTTGCAATGGCCTCAGGTATCGGGAGCGGCAGTATGATGGCTGCAGCAAGTGGATCACTGATTGCAGCGTTTCCTGAAATGGAGACACAAATCGTTGCATTTGCAGGTGCCAGTAACTTGCTTTCGCTATCAACAGGACTATATATTAGTATCTTTATTGGCTTACCTTTAACAGAAAAAATGTACGCATTAATGACACGTCGCCGTAACCGAAAAAATCCGGAAATGGCAGAGGATGAAGAGAAAGTCATTACAAAATAGGGGGGAGTTACCTTGTTAAAAAATATTCAGGAATGGACATTATTATTAGTTATATTTGGCTTTACATCGTTATTAGGTAACTGGGCAGGCTATGATATTGTGCCACTGGTGGCAATACCTGGTATGATAATTCTGATTGCTATTTGTCTGGCAGGTTTTATTTTAAACAAAGCTATACCAATAGAATTCCCGAGTGTAGCATATATTGCAATCATCGGTGTACTAGTATCAATGCCGTGGATGCCCGGGTCAGATGCTATAGTTGCCTGGACTGGTGAAGTACAGTTGCTTGCTCTAGCAACACCAATACTGGCCTATGCAGGTATTGCGATTGGTAGGTCTTGGACAGACTTTATGCAGCTTGGATGGAAAACCCTTGTAGTGGCAAGTCTAGTATTAATAGGAACATTTGTCGGATCAGCCATAATAGCAGAAGTAATCCTGCGCATGCAAGGGATAATTTAAAGGGACAATTGGGGACAGGTTCCTTGTCCCGGCAACTGGTTTGTTAATTGACCTTAAAACACTTTGAGTCCGTATTTTTCTGCTATGATAGGCGACATATTAACGAGTATTTCTTTTCTTATAATTACCAGTAGACCTAATATGAAAATAGGGAAAGTGGCATTAGTTAATGCCACTTTTTCATGTGATATTTGACTTTTTTATTTCCTGCTCTCTAATGATCCGGCCGCACACAGCGGGACTGTCCCTTCTATCCCATGTAATTGTGCCAAGGTACAAAAAGAGAGAGATAATACTTTGAATATTTATATGAATATACATGTATTTCGATCTATAATTTTTGTAAAATGAAAAGATGAAAGAAAAATTAAAATATGGTAAATAGTCTGATTTAATTACCGTTACTGGAAGAGGGTGAACTATTGAATTTAAACATACATATATCAAAGTACCTTCCAGTATATATAACGCTTGCTGCTATCATATCCTACTTGAAACCTGGTTATTTTTCTTACTTTAGCGGTAGTACGAATTTCCTTTTAGGGGTTGTTCTTTTCCTGGCGGGCTTGTCGATGTCATTAAAGGATTTAAGAATATTAAAAAAATCCTTCTTCACTATAAGTATAGGGTTAATTCTTAAATGGACTTTAACAGTTGCGCTCTCGATTATTTTGTCATTAATGTTTTTCTCCGATTTACCGGATATTGCGGATGGATTAATATTAACCGGAAGTGTTCCAAGTGGAACAGCGGCAACGCTATACACATTTTTGGCGGGAGGAAATACCTCACTAATCGTTTCAATGGGTATTTTGGATGTATTTATTAGCCCAGTTCTCACACCGGCTATCATGGATATTTTTGCCAATCATGGTGTCAAAGTTTCATTTCTTCAATTAGCTAGCAAAATGTTTTTTATTGTCATTTTACCTATTGTCTTAGGTATGGGTATTAATCATGTATACAGATCTTTGCTACAAAAAATTAAAGGATATACAAAGTTTGCATCATCTTTAACGATTGTATTAATTGTGTTGACTGTTGTTTCTAGTGTGTCAAGTCAAATTTCTATTGAATTTGGGTTGCTTATTGGTATCACTTTGGTTGTATTTGTTCAAGTATTTCTCCCAATGGTTGCTGGTTATAAAATAGCGAAACTACTTAAAATTAGTAAAGCCAGTGCTATTGCCATTTTATTTGAAGTTGGTCTATGTAACTCGGCACTTGCAGCTATTCTTGCACTTGAATTTTTTGGTGAGACGGCAGCTATACCTGCTGTAATTAATATGATTATTAATTTGTCACTTGGTGCCATATTTTCTAACTACTTCGCCAACAAAGGTTTTAATCAAGAACAATCCTTATCTTAAAATAATTTATTTTCAAAAAACATTGACTTCAATGAAAAAATAGATTATTCTGTTATCAACATAAAATAAAACTTAAGTTTTACATCTTGAAACTAAGGAGGTGAAAATAATCTATTGGAATATGAAATTAAGAGTGTTGTAAGAACGTTTCGAATATTGAAAGCGTTATCAAGCGAATCTTTAACACCATCAGAATTAACAAAAGAACTGGACATAAATAAAAGCACAATGCACCGTTTCTTGTTTACTTTAAAAAGTCTTGGCTATATCGAGACAGATCAGAGTAATAATACTGTTCGTCTTTCACAGTCGTTTATTAATTTGGGAATTCATGCGCAGAAGCATTATCAAATTCATGCTACTTCACGTCCCTATTTAAAACAATTAACAAACAAGTTCAAAGAGAGTGCGCTTTTGGCTGTATTTAATGGGTATGAAGTTCAATATGTAGATAATATCGAGAGTAGTCATGCGGTTAGAACTGTATTTGATCTTGGTAAAAAAGCTCCAGCATATGCAGTGGCCTCAGGAAAACTATTTTTATCTACGTTAAATGATCAGGAACTTAATGAATATTTACATACTCAAGAAATGGGTGCTTACACGAATAACACACTAACGGATCATGAACGGTTGAAGATTGAGTTAAGAAAAATTAAAGACGTAGGTTACGCAATTGATAATGAAGAATATGAAATTGGTTTAAAAGGATTTGCGTGTCCAATAAGAAATAGAGCAGGAAATGTTATAGCAGCTTTGTGTATAGCTGGTATAGCCTCACGAATAACTGAGAAACAAAAGATTCATAACATTATAGATGAATTAATTTATGCTTCGGAAGAAATTTCATCGCAATTAGGATTTCAAAAATCTACTGTTAATACAAATTAAGGAGGAAAAAAAGTGAAAAAAACTTACTTTGGAGCAATTTTGTTGGTACTTGTAATAGTGTTGGGGGCTTGCAGTGAGACTAATGGCGAGTCCGGTGGAGAAGGTGAGACATATGAGTTAGATATGTCAGTTACTGTAGGTGAATCTTCAACTTGGTATAAAGCAGCAGAAAAACTAGCTGAAGATGTTAAAGAAAAGTCGGACGGAAGGATTAAAATTTCTGTATATCCAAATGAGCAGTTATCAGGTGGGGATTCAGGAACAGCTGTTTCACAAGTAGCAAATGGAACACAGGATATGTCCTATAATTCAACTATTATTTATTCAATTATGGACGAACGTTTAGGTGTTTTGAGTGCCCCATTTTTGTTCCCTGACTTAGACACTGCTTTCAAATTACTTGATGGTGAAGGTGGAGAAATGATTAATGATATATTACGAGAAAATGGGGTTGAACCTCTTGGATTCGGACAAAATGGTTTTCGTCAAGTGACAAACAATGTACGTCCGATTAAAACTCCAGAAGATTTGGAAGGATTAAAAATTAGAATTCCTGGAATTAATATGTATACAGATTTATGGAGGGAATTTGGAACAAATCCATCTACAATGACTTTCTCGGAAGTATTTACATCTTTACAGCAAGGAACAATTGATGGTCAAGAAAACCCTGTAGATGTTATTCACTCTTCACAATTAAATGAAGTTCAGAAGTATATGACAGTGTGGGATTACTCTTTTGATCCGCTAATCCTTGGTATTAATAAAGAATTATTTGATTCTATGAGCGAAGAAGATCAAAAGATTATGAAAGAAGCTGCTGCAGATGCGAATGCATTTCAGATTGAACAAGCGCAAAAATTGGAAGCGGAGCAATTAGAAGATCTAGAGGCAAAAGGTATGGAAATTTACAAGCTTAGTGAAGAAGAAAAAAATGCATTTAAAGAAATAGCACAACCGATATATGATAAATACAAGAGTGTGTGGGGCGAAGATTTATTAAATGCATTTCAGCAGGAATAAAAAATAGAGCGGTCAGCAAATTACTGGCCGCCCTATAACTATTGAAGAGGGGATTTAAATGAGTAAAGCGTTGCTGTATGTTGAATATACTATTCTATCATTATCTCTTGCGACCATGTCTGTTATAACTTTTGCCAATGTACTTTCTAGATTCATCTTTAACTTCTCTATTTCATTTACTGAAGAAGTTACAATAAATTTATTTGTACTTCTAACCTTCGTTGGTACTTCACTTGGAATTTATAATAGAGCCAATTTAGGTTTTAATTTAATTTATGAAAAATTTACTGGTATTAGTAAAACTGTTCTATGTCTGTTAATTGGAAGCCTAATTGTTCTTTTCTTTTCGGGAACTGGTTACTATGGATTTGAGATTGTTCAGTCACAAATGGAGAGGGAACAAATTACTCCCTCCTTAGGTTGGCCACAATGGTTGTTTACCCTTAGCCTGCCAATTGGATGTTTATTTTGCATCATTCGAACAATTGAAGTGACAGTTAAAGATATTCAAGGAATTAAAAATGAGAGTGTGAATAGTGAATGACAGAATTAATAATGTTCGGTACTTTTTTTGTACTTGTTTTGTTTAATATACCAATTGCCTTCGCGCTAGGATTAACTGGCTTACTCCTTTTATTTCTGGATAGGGGATTTGGAGCAATAGAGTTAATACCTAGTATTATGTATGCCAGTATTTCATCTTTTACACTTTTGGCTATCCCATTTTTTATATTAGCAGGGGTAATTATGGAGTACGCAGGTATTTCAAAAAGACTCATTGACTTTGCGAATGTAGTTGTTGCACACCGTAAAAACGGTATTGCAATGGTAACAGTTATGACTGCCCTATTTTTTGCAGCAATTTCAGGTTCAGGGCCAGCAACAGTAGCGGCTATTGGTGGAATTTTAATTCCTGCATTAGTGAAGAATGGTTACCCAAAACCACAAGCTGCAGGACTTGTAGCAAGTGCAGGTTCTATTGGTATCGTTATTCCGCCAAGTATTGCATTTATTGTTTATGCTGTTATCGCAAGTGATATAGTACCAGTTACTATTAGTAGAATGTTTATAGCTGGAATCATTCCAGGCATTTTGTTTGGTATTGCGTTATTAGCTGCTTCCTATTTGGTTATCCGAAAAAAACAGTCAGGTAAGGCACAGGTTGCCGCAGCACTAGATGAGATAGAAGAGAAATTAGTTAAGCCTTCAAAGCCTTCATTCAAGGAAGTACTTAAGGTGTCATTTCAGGCTATTTGGGGTCTTTTAATACCCGTGATTATTCTAGGTGGTATTTATGGTGGGATTTTTACACCTACAGAGGCAGCTGTTGTAGCGGTGTTTTACGCTTTGTTTGTTGGTCTAGTAATATACAAAGACATGAGTATAAAAGATTTACCAAAAATTTTCATTGATGCTAGTGTTCAAACGGCCATCATTATGATTATTGTAGGTGCCGCGTCTGTTCTTGCTTACGTGGTTACAACGGAAAATATGGCACAAAATATTTCTAACGCTATGTTATCTGTTACAGATAGTAAAGTTATAATTTTATTAATAGTTATAGGTCTATTACTAATTGTAGGTTGTTTTATTGATGCGATTTCCGCTTTTTACTTATTCGTTCCAATTTTATTACCTATTATGTTAGAAATTGGTGTAGATCCGACGACTTTTGGAGTACTTATGACTGTGAGTTTAGCAATTGGGCTAGTTACACCGCCGGTTGGATTAAATTTATTTGTAGCGGCAGGGATATCCAAACTTTCCTTAAAAGAAATTTCAATAGGTGTTTTACCATTCTTGGTTGCTTCAATCATTGTTCTTATATTAATTACATTTATCCCAGCATTATCAAATTGGCTGCCGGATTTATTGAAAATGTAAAATTAGATCCACTAACATAGGAGGAAATATATGAAATTAAAAGATAAAGTTTCCATTATCACTGGATCGTCACGTGGAATAGGAGCAGCGTCCGCAAAAGCATTGGCAAAAGAAGGTTCTCATATTGTTCTTGTGGATCTATTAGATTGTGAAGATACACTTCAGGAAATCAAAGAAATAAATTCGGAAATAGAAGTACTAGTTTATAACATTGACATTAAAGAAAGGGATCAAGTTGAACGAGTTATAAACGAAAGCGTCGAACAACTTGGTAGTGTTGATGTTGTAGTCAATAATGCAGGTACATGTTCACGTTTAGACCTGGAACATATGACTGATGACATGTGGTTTAGAGACGTTAACACGAATTTGCGGGGAACCTTTCTTTTTACACAATCAGCAATTTATCCACATATGAAGAGGCAAGGTTCAGGAAAGATAATTAATATTAGCTCTATCTCAGGTATAATGGGTGGTCCCATCTCTGGAGATAGTGGAGAGGATGGTCAAGGTGGACGTTCTGGACCTGCATATGCAGCATCTAAAGGTGGAGTTATTGCGATGACTAAATGGATAGCGAAAGATGTAGGGGGATTGGGTATTAATTGTAATAGTATTGCCCCGGGTCCGGTAGAAACAGAGATAACTAAAGGAATGAATTACAAACTGGATCAAGCAATACAGCGAATGGGGACTCCTGAAGATATTGCTGAAGCGGTAGTATATTTGGCATCTCCAGGATCTGATTATGTGACAGGAGAAGTATTAAAAGTATGTGGAGGTTCTGCAATTGGATAATGCGTTAAAGGAGGAGTCTATGGTACGTCAATCTCATTCTTTTAAATCTGACGAGAGTTTTACCATTTATGGGTCTCTTTCGGAAGGTGTTGATCTTATAGATGGAATATTAGAAGAGTGCAGAAAACATGGAATAACTTCGGGAAAGGTTTCCTGTATCGGATCGCTTAAGAAAGTGGGTTATGTTCTGTTTAAAACTGCTAACGGTTTCCCTTCTGGGTATGGAAGGGAAATAAATATAGAAAATCCAGTAGAACTTATAAATAGTACTGGCTTCATTTGCCAAGATGAAAATAGAGAACTGGACCTTCATCTTCATGGGTGTGTTACGGAAGAAGATGGACGAATAAGTGCTGGTCACTTTCTTCGTGATAAGAATCCAACACTTATAACCGTGGAATTTGCTATTACATCTGGAAAAGATATCACCGCCAAACGAACTTTTGATGAGGATTTAGGATTTAGAGTAATTAATTTTTCACAATAAATTTTAAGGAGGTATTGCCTTTGGAAACACTTGGGAAATTAGCGAAGAAAACTCTTGTTCAGTATAATAATCAACTCGCGGTAAAAGATTCAAAAGGGACACTTACATATGGACAGTTGAGAAGTAAGGCTTGCCGTCTTGCGCATGCTTTACTTGAAGAAGGATTACAAAAAGGAGACCGTGTTGCAATTTTAATGTCTAACCGCCGAGAACACGTAGAATTTGATATAGCGGTAGCATTGACTGGACTTGTAAAGGTTCCTGTCAACTATCGACTTCATCCAAAAGAGCTAGAATTTATAGTTGATAATTCACAAGCGTCAATTTTATTTGGGGAAACTGAATTAATCGATTCTGTTCAACTACCGATTAAAAAAGTAGATATCGATATGGAATTCCCTTCTTTCATAGAGGGTAAGAGTGAGGAATTTCCAGCTGTTGAATTGGAAGGGGATGATTTATTTGCGTTAATGTATACCTCTGGCACTACTGGTAATCCAAAAGGTGGTATGCTGACACACAAAAACATGCTCTCAAGTGCACTATCGCTTAATATGGCATGTGAAATAACTTATGGAGATACAATTGGCCATGTGGCGCCATTAACCCATGGAAGTAACTTTTTATCTCAATGTGCTTTGTTTTTTGGATTAAAACAAGTAATTTTTAATAAATTTGACCCACAGGAATTTCTGGATGATATAGAAAGGGAAGGGATATCAATAATTTTCCTTGTTCCAACCTTAGTCAACTTAATGATACATTCAGATAACTTTGATCCAAAAAAACTTAAGAATATTAAATCGATTAATATGGCAGGGTCGCCAATTGCCGTAGAAAAGGTAAATAAAGCACTGGATTTAATTGGTCCTAAATTCGCAGAAACATATGGCTTAGTGGAAGCACCAATGACAATAACGATGATGCCTAAACGGGAATTAAGGGATCGCCCGGATTCTTGTGGAGCAACTGGTCCTTTTGTAGAAATGAAGATTGTAGATAAGGAGGGGGCAGAGGTACCTAATGGAGAGATTGGAGAAATAACTTGTAGAGGTTCACTTGTGATGAAAGGTTATTGGAACAATGAAACAGCGACTAGGGATTCGATAAAGAATGGCTGGTTTCACACTGGTGATTTAGGTTGGAAAGATGATGAAGGATATTTGCGACTGGTTGATCGAGCAAAAGATACAATTATTACTGGTGGTTTAAATGTTTATCCACGTGAAGTGGAAGAAGCATTAAATCAGCATCCTGCAGTTAAGGAAACCTGCGTCTTTGGTGTGCCAGATGAAAAATGGGGAGAATCCATTTGTGCTCATGTCGTTCTGAGTGACCCTTCATTAATTATAGAAGAGGAAGAGCTTGTAGCTTTATGTAAAGAAAACCTGGCAAGTTTTAAAAAACCAAGGTTTATTAGAATTGTAGAAGATCTTCCTAAAAATAGTTATGGTAAGATATTACGAAAGGCTTTAAGGGACGATTATCAATTACAGGGGTGAAAAAATGACAAGTGTTTCCGTAATAGGGCGAGGTATAACAACATTTGGAAAAAAGGAAGAATCAATAAAATCTATGCTAATTAGGGCGTGTAAGGAAGCCTTAATCGATGCTGAGCGACCAGAGGTAGATGCGGTATTTGTAGGCAATTTTGCATCGGGTTCTCTTGCTAATCAAGAAATTCTAGGTTCTATGTTAACAAACGAATTAGGTTTCGGAAATATACCATCCGTAAAAATGGAGGGGGCATGTGCCTCGGGTGGCCTTGCTTTTCGCCATGCTTATCAGTTGGTAAAGGCTGGAGAGTATGAAACAGTCTTGGTGGCTGGGGCAGAAAAAATGACTGGTAAAGATACAGAAACGGTAACTAATGCGATCAATCAAGCTATGGATAACGACTCGAGTGAAGGTGCCTCTGGACTTACTTTTCCGGGATTCTTTGGTGTGTTGGCAAATCGATATATGTATGAATATGGCGCTACGAAAGAACACTTGGCTATGGTCGCGTTAAAGAATAGAGAATACGCAATAAACAATCCAATTGCACAATTTAGAAAGGAAACAAGTTTGGAAGAAATCATGAACGCAAGGCCCATAACAGACCCACTCGGCTTGTTTGATTGTTCTCCGATTTCAGACGGGGCTGCAGCAGTGGTTATTCAAAAAGGAAAGAACGGAGTCGAGATTTTATCCTCAGGTCAAGCATCGGGAACGCCATTAATGCAGGAAGTGGAAAATCTACTCCATATTTCCGCCACATATGAATCTGGAAAGAAAGCCTATGAAGCGGCTGGACTTGGACCAGAAGATATAGATGTAGTAGAGTTGCACGATTGCTTTTCTATGACAGAAATAATTGCAATTGAAGAATTAGGCTTTTTTGAAAAGGGAAAGGGATGGGAGGCCCTTCAAAATGGACAGACTAAGCATGGAGGGACAGTCCCGGTAAACACCAGTGGCGGGCTGTTGTCAAAAGGACATCCGATAGGCGCAACAGGAATTGCCCAAATCATTCAGATAGTAGACCAATTGAATGCGAAGGCAGTAAATCAAGTTGAAAACGCAAAAATTGGTTTGGCGCAAAACCTTGGAGGAACTGGTGCGTATTCTACAGTTCATATTCTCCGTAAGAGAGGAGCATAATTATGAGTGTAACAGCAAAGTACTGTGAAAATTGCGATAAGTTGTTAAATATAGATAAATATCATTGTGCTGTTTGTTATTCGGAGGACCTAGAAATAAAAGAACTAGACGGCATTGGTGAGATATACTCCTATACCAATATATATGCAGCACCCAAGCGTTTTGCCGAAATTGCACCTTACCATATTATTCTTGTGGATCTTAAAGAAGGTTTGCGGATTACTGCAAGATATAACGGTGATGGTAATAATTTAGAGATAGGAAAAAAAGTAGAATTTGAAAAAACGCAGGATAGGGCATATATTTTTAAACCGGTTGCAGGATAATTAAAATAAGTGATTTAATCAAAAATGGATAGTTATAAAACTATCCATTTTTGTCATAATGGATTCCATTCTTTCCTAGGTAGGGAGGTTATATAATATGCGGTTAGTAACCAATCTAGCAAAAAAAATATTAAATGAAGTCGAATCGCTAATAACAGAAAATATTATAGTAGTTAATTCAGAAGGAACTATCATTGCCTCCACAGATAAGAGTCGTGTTGGAGTTCTACATGAAGGTGCTAAGATTGTGATGAATACGAAAGAGAAACTTTACATAACTAATGAGTTGGCTAAAAAATTAGAAGGAGTAAGACCTGGTATTAATTTGCCGATTATTTATGAAAAAGATGTTATAGGTGTAATTGGTATTACGGGAATCCCGAATGATGTGGAACATTTCGCTGAACTTATTCGTGGGATGACAGAATTAATAATCAGAGAGGCAAATTATATTGAAAAAAAGGAATGGGAAACAAGAGGGCTTGAATCTTTTTTTTATGAGTGGATATATACAAATGAAGTCGATCAAAATTTTGTTAGTAGGGGGGATATACTGGGGATTTCATTAGAAACCCCATATCAGTGTATCCTTTTTCAAGTTCAGCCTAGTTTGTCATCAGAAGATTTACAGCAAATACAAAACCATATGGATGATTGGTTTGTTGGGAAATTTCCTAGAAATAAAGATGACTTTCTTATTCGATGGGGGCATGGTCGTTTTATTCTGATTAAAAGTCAGAATACCAAAATGTCTTATTCAAAGCTGTCTTTTGAGTTGTCAAATTGGCAAAAGACCTTTGAAAAGCAACACAATGTTTTCCTTGCTATAGGTGTTGGAAAATCCATTGAAAATAAAACAATTTTTAAGTCTTATCAAGAAGCAAAAAAAGCGTTAAAAATTGCTATTAAAAATACTAGTGTTGTTTTCTACGATTCATTATTATTAGATATTATTTTAGAAGAAGTGACAGAAGCAACTAAAGAAGAATATCTTAACAGAGTTTTTTCCTCTATTAACGAAGATATATTATTAATTGAAACAATCCAAGCATACTTTGTGAATAATCAATCATTAAAAAACACAGCCATAGATTTACATGTTCATATTAATACTCTCCACTATCGTCTCAATCAGATTAAAACTCTTACTGGAATCGACCCAAAAAGCTCGGAAGGGACTGCACTATTTTACGTTGCTCTTTCACTTAAAAAAATGATATAAACTAATACATCTTTGAATCCTTTAAAGAACATTATAAACAGGT
>JBDNGJ010000020.1:0-2541 GCA_041689365.1 Virgibacillus sp. | reverse complement strand
TAAAAAACAATGTGAATTTACATTTCCAGTTCATATTATTGCAAAATAAAAGTCCCTCTACAAAAAGTAGGAGGGAACATATAAAGACGGGTCGGGAAAACCCAGGACTCGTCTGGATCGGTGAATGCCGAGAGACTATTACATAGTTAGGAGGGAAGCCTGTTAAACTCCGCCATTGTATACAGTAGATTTAGGATGCCCATTGTTAAATAAAATGCGGCGTCCTTAATTTATTGGTTTCATATATAATTCTACTAGTAATTATGATATACTTTGTTCGGTAAGTTTCGACAAATAAGGGGGATAAACATGCATCATATAAAGAATAAAGCAGATGGAGAACAGAATAATGTTATCCCTTTTATTCCTGAAGGTGATTTTTATTTTACAAAAGGTGTTGAGGCCTTTCAGAAAAGAAAGTTCGAGGCTTCAATTAAATGGTTGAAAAAAGCGATTGAGATGACACCAAAAGATCCATTGTATCAATGTCAATTATCAATAATCTACACAGAAGTAGGTGCATATCATGCAGCAAACCAGCTGTTAACGAAAGTGATGCAATCTTCTGGTGAACAATATGCAGACTGCTATTATTTATTAGCGAACAATTATGCCCACTTAGGATTATTAAATGACGCAAAAAAATATGCCAAATCATACCTTGATAAAGAGCCTGATGGTGACTTTTGTGAAGAAGCGGAACAACTGCTTGATGTAATTGATTTCGATGAAGACGAAGGTGACGACTGGGAGCTTGAGGAAGAAGATGAACTGCTGATTTATCAGGAAACCGTTTTTCACCATATGGAAAAAATGGAATGGGACAAGGCACTTCCGTTGCTCGAAGAAATGATTACATTATTTCCAGAACATAAATTAACTAAACATGATTATACCCACGTGTTATTCTTTTCCGGGTATAAGGATGATGCAATTGAAATGGAACTTGATATATTAATGGAACAACCACATTCATTACACAGCCATTTAAATTTAGCGGTTTTTTACTATGAACTGGAAAAAACAAAAGAATATGAAACCCATATTCAGGCATTACTAAATGTATATCCAATTCATGAACAACAAAAACTGCGGGTAGCAGTGACACTCGCGAGAACAGATGTATACTATGAAGCATATGCACGTTTTCGCAATCTTTCTAAAGGTCTTGTGAAAAACCATGTATCCTACTATAAATGGTACAGTATTGCAGCGTATAATCTTGGTGAACCTTCAAAAGCAAATTCTTTGTGGGAAGAAGGGTGCAAAAAACACAAGTCATTATCTAAAGAGGAAAGGCCGTGGGATATTTAGTTTAATTCGACTGAGCAGAAAATTAGACTAATCTACTGACTTTTTATACGATAAGTATGGCTTGAATAAATTGTGAAGAAAGGACTGATTCCCATGTCCGAAGATCGTATGTATGACGTTATAATTGCTGGTGCAGGTCCTGCAGGCATGACTGCTGCAGTATATGCATCACGTGCTAATTTAGACACTTTGATGATTGAAAGAGGAATTCCAGGGGGCCAAATGGCAAATACAGAAGATGTAGAGAACTATCCTGGTTATGATCACATTCTTGGTCCGGATTTATCCAACAAAATGTTTGAACACGCTAAAAAATTTGGAGCTGAATATGCTTATGGTGATATCAAGGATGTCGTTGATCATGGCGAATATAAAACTGTTATGGCAGGTTCAAAAGAATATAATACACGTGTTCTTATAATTACTACAGGTGCGCAATATAAAAAGCTAGGAATCCCTGGTGAAGAAGAATTAGGAGGACGTGGTGTATCCTACTGTGCTATATGTGATGGTGCGTTTTTCAAGAAGAAAAACCTTGTAGTAATCGGCGGGGGAGACTCTGCAGTTGAAGAGGGTATCTATTTAACACGGTTTGCTGACAAAGTTACAGTAGTGCATCGCCGGGACTCACTCCGAGCGCAGAAGATCATTCAGCAACGCGCATTTGATAATGAAAAGATTGATTTCATTTGGAACACGGAAGCAAAAACTATAAATGGACCAGAAGGCAAAGTTAGCAGTGTTTCGTTATATAACAACAAAACTGACGAAGAATATGAACATCCAATAGAAGGTGTTTTCATTTATATTGGAATGGTACCATTAAGTGAACCATTTAAATCATTGGGTATCACGAGTGAAGAAGGATATGTTCCGACAAATGAGCATATGGAGACTGCAATTCCAGGGGTTTTTGCAGCAGGAGATATTCGTGAGAAAACACTTCGACAAATTGTGACTGCAACAGGTGATGGAAGTATTGCTGCAGAATCAGCACAGAAATATATTGAAGAGTTAATGGAAGAATTAAAAGCTGCAAAATCGTAATATTACAATTTATGAAATGGAAGTCTTAAGAAAGTAATTTCTTCTTAACGCTGTTGTAACACGTTCGAAACAATTTTAGGTTACAATGTATTTAACTAATTGACCCCCTTTTAATAGATAAATTAGTTTATTGCGCAGGTGATCATTCACCTGTGCTTTTTTTTGGCGAAAAATAGTTAT
>JBDNGJ010000019.1:0-1406 GCA_041689365.1 Virgibacillus sp. | reverse complement strand
CGACTTACTCTATATTGGTAAAGAGGGGAATTAACCCCTCTTATACCTCTAATTAAAAGAAATGTGCGTGTTCCCTTTGTGCTGAATTATATCCATCCTGAAACTGTGTCCGCACTCGCCTTCGAAATTTATTCTTACAGCGCCTCTTCTTTTCGATGGGTTGATAAATGTTTTATTGTGTCCATCAGAACCAGGTATTTTTATAAACGTTTCTCCGTCTTCTTTGTCACGCTCAAAAACCTCTACTCGACCATGATGTGTGTATTCGTTGCCACAATAAGGACAATGAACATCTTTTTCTGCGCCTTTCATGATGCTATCAACTAACATTTAATCACCCCTTCGTCTATTGTTTTTTTATTTCTTATCATTAATAGTCTTTAATTCATCCTCTAGCCTGTTACGCTTCTGCCGTAAATCAATTAATCTATGGTTCAATGATTCGTACATATGCTTATATTTGCTGTACATGGCGTTCGCGTCTGCTTCATTTACCCGCAATTGGTATATGGACGTTTCTGCTATCGCTTCTTTAACAGCTACTGTGCCTGATTCATTCAGGATGGTTTCTGCGTATATTTGCTTGCGTTTAAGGTATGACATATCTCTTACGTGCAATGCTTCGCTGGTAAGGTCGCCGACAATGAAAAGCGCTTCGTTGTGATGGCTAACCAACTCATATAGATGAGATAATTCGTTCGTGTCTAGTTGCTTAATTTCGTTAAATAATTTTGTTAGCTGCTCGGTTCGTTTCCCAATTTTGTTATTCATCCCATTTGTCCTTGTAAAAATCAGATCCGTATCTGTCAGTAAAGGTGGTTATCCAATATTCAGTCATTGCCGCGTTGCTGTGTGCTTTTCCGTGACATGATCGGCACAAGGTCACCCCGTTTGTAAAAACCCCTCTGCCGCCTCTGGACTTAAAAATAATATGGTGTATTTCCTCGCCATCTTTAAAGCATTGCTGACAAATACCCTGGTCTCTTTCCGATATTTGCGCGCGGACAGAAGAGGGAAACTTACCCCTGTTGCCGCGCTTTGGCTTCCCTCTTTTATGATTCGGCTTTGGTATCTGCATTGCTCCCATCCTTTGCACCACTAAGCCATTTTTCTAGTGTTTTTATCGTCTTACTTGCATAGTCTTTTGTTATCTCGGTCACATCAGAAATATTCAGCGCGGTGTACACCTCTTCAACCTTTCTATTTCTTAACTTTGCAAATTCCATCGCTTTAACTTTAATGAGCCCTACCTGTTTTTGTGATATTGCATCTTGTTTTGGTTGTTCAGGTTTTTCTTTATTGTTGCCACTTGAATTATTTCCGTCGTCATCTTCGTCGCTTGTTATCCCGTAAATAGCCGATAACGAATACCTTTTTAAGTAGGTTATCAAAGCACCCGCGCCTTG
>JBDNGJ010000018.1:0-9257 GCA_041689365.1 Virgibacillus sp. | reverse complement strand
AAAGATGCAATATATGCCAATGCAACAACCGATGATTCCAGTCTATTGTTTCTGTCCACCACCTCCAATGCACCACGCTGTTCCAAATGCAATGGGGAAGAAAGATTGTGGATGTGGCGGCCCACAACCTATGGTAAGTCCAATGCATAATAATCAAATGCCAATGGTAAGTCCAATGCATAGTAATCAAATGCCAATGGTAGGCCCAATGCAAAGTAATCAAATGCCAATGGTAGGCCCAATGCAAAATAATCAAATGCCAATGGTGAATCCGGCGCACAATAATCAAATGCCGATGCACAGTCCAACGCAGTACCCAAATCAGTACCCAAGTCAGTATCCAAATCAATACTCAAATCAGGGCACAATGCCAACGAATAACCCGTACCATTTTGGAAGTATGGAATCAAGTGAGTCTTCACCTAGCATGGATATGCCCGTGAAACCAGCACAGAGCCCCTATATAAATAATTACAGTCCATTAGATGCACATGTTCCACCGCAGACAATGGGTGCCCAGCAAGGCTTTCATTCACCAAATATGCCACCACAATCACACCCGTATTTTGCTAATGCCACTAACAATAATATGCCATATCCATCACCGCCAGGTTTCAATGAAAATTCAATGTTTGATTTTCGTGAAGATGAAGATGAGGACAATTCAAAAAGTGAGTAGCTTTATTCAAGGAGACGAGATGAATTTTGATCATCTCTCTTCTTTTTTATCTGAAAATGGAAAGCTTAATACAAAAAGCCTGACCAATATCAATCGTAATGTTTTTTATTTGAAAGCTTCTAATGGCAGTGCTTTTATCCTAAAGAGGCATTATAAGAAAATAAGAATGGAGCAACAATGGAATTTTTTTGAAAAGATGAAGTCTCCATATATTATTTCTTTTGAACACTTTCCAAATCAGAAAAAATTTATTTATGATGGGTCACACTATTGGACAATATCCCCATATGTCAGGGGAAAGAAATTAAATTATCAAGTTGAAAAAGACCGAACAGAATGTCTGAAAACGCTGAGGATATTTCATGAGCAAGCGAAAGGGATAAATATATTAAATCCCTTACGGAAAGATACTTTTTACTTACGGTGGTACAAACGATTGCAGTTATTCAAAGAGACTGATTATATTTTTCGAAAATATCATTTCGACTCATTATTTGAGGAGATTGTACGAACAACAGAGCAACATTTGCGAATTGTTTCTGGATTCCCGTGGGATAGGATTGAGCGACAAGCAAAAATGGATGGTAAATGGGTTCATGGAGATGTCGCTTCACACAATTTTATTCGTAGCAAAAAAGATATATTTATTATCGATTTTGATCTTCTTTTATGTGCACCAGAGCTATATGACTATATTCAGTTAGGGCAACGCTTTCTGCCTTATATAAACTGGGATTTAAATAAGCTGCTTTCTTACAATATGGTTGAGAAGAAATATATAAAAGCTTGGCTATTGGCCATATTGATACCTAGTGATGTTCTCAGGGAATGGATTCATTTTTTGTATCACACTTCAGGTAATTCCATCCAGAATTATTTATCTGAAATGGAGATGGATTGGGTAAAAAGACAATCATTTTTAAATAGTGCTAAATTAATGCTAAAATCAATGTAGATACTTTACTTCAGATAAAGGAGCGAATATTATGGAAAAAGTTGTAGATGAAATTGTGCAATGGTTACAGGAACGCGTTAAAGAAGCTGGGGTAAATGGATTGATGGTAGGTGTTAGCGGTGGCCTTGATTCAGCAGTTGTAGCACACTTGATTCAACGGGCATTTCCTGATAACTCACTAGGTGTTATGATGCCATTAAATAGCAATCCTAATGATATGGTTCATGCAAAAAAAGTAATTGAAAGCTGCGGGATAAATGAACTTACTGTTGATTTGACAGAAACACATCAGGTTATGTATGGAAATATTCAGAATCAATTAAAACAGAAAAATGAATTCAAAGAGAAAAATGCCCAGCTTGCAGGAGCTAATCTTAGGGCGAGGTTACGTATGAGTTCGTTATATGCAGTTGCAGCTAATTATAATTACCTTGTTGTCGGAACAGATAATGCAGCAGAATGGTACACAGGTTATTTCACTAAATATGGTGATGGTGGAGTAGATATTTTACCAATAGTTGAATTTACGAAACAGGAAGTAAGAGAAATGGCAAGTTATTTAGGCGTACCTGATGAGATTGTTTGTAAAGATCCAAGTGCAGGGCTTTGGGAAGGGCAAACCGATGAAGAAGAGATGGGTACAACATACGATAAAATTGATGCTTATTTAAAAGGTGAAAAGATTCCCGAGTCAGATAAAGAGGTTATTGAAAGAATGCACAGACACACTGCACATAAGCGGAATCCTGTAAAACAATTCAATATTTCAAAATAATAATTCCCTTTATTTAACTGTTTAAAAAAACCTTTCTTATACAATCTAATGGTAAGGAGGTTTTTTTATGTGGATAAAGAGGTTAACAATAATTTCAGCCATTATTTTTGCTTTAGTTGGTTGTGGGACAGAAGAAGAAGGAGCGCAAGATAATCCTGAAAATATGAATTCACAACCGATTAATTATGAAACGAAAGAAGAGCAAAAAGAACGAACCGGTACTAAAGAACAAAATATTGGTGAGCAGGGTGGATACCCCCAAAGTGAACAAACTGAGATGAATGATGGAGACGCTAACGCTCAAAGCGATAAATATACTAATCAAACATCCATTTCAATAGCAAAAAAATTAAAAGAACGAAAGGAAGTTATTCAAGCGCAAGTTGCTGTATCTAATAATAAAGTAATTGTAGGAGTCATAATAAGCCCAAGCTCCCCTCCAAACATGAGAGAGATACTGAAACAGGAAGTTCATGAAATGATACCAAACCGGGAAGTAGAAGTATATACGGATGACATCTACTGGGATCGTATGCGTAATAAAGATTCAAGGTTGGACCAACTTAATGGTGATATGAACGAATTTCTCAATGAATTTTTCAACACTACAAGAGATTAAAGTCTTTGCGATGCAAAGGCTTTTTATTTTAGCATTAAGTCTATTTGAATTTTTTCCGTACCGCCTTACTAATTCAACAAAAATCTCTTGATGTGCTTACACTCTTCGTGTATCCATTTCTCACACGGGAAAATGAAGATCGACAAACACCGCCACTTTGCGCGGCAACGTCGACCCACCTGCAGCGCTAAGCACACAGTCCATACGGCGCTGAACAGGCGCTTGCGCTTTTGTTCACCTGGGATTCGATTGTAGTAGTAGAACCAGCACTTTAATGATTCAGCTATTTTTGGTATAGTTAAAAAGGGAAATACACAGAGAGGAGAATGTCCTATGGCTGGTCATTCTAAATGGAAGAATATTCAAAAGAGAAAAAATGCGCAAGATGCTAAAAAAGGGAAAGTATTTATGCACCATGCTAAAGAAATCTATACGGCAGCCAAACAAGGTGGAGGAGATCCGGAAATGAATGCCTCCCTAAGAATGGCAGTTGACAAGGCTAAGTCAGATAACATGCCGAACGAAAATATTGAGCGAGCAATTAAGAAAGCTACGGGAGCATTGGATGGAGCAAGCTTTGAGGAGATAACTTACGAAGGGTATGGTCCAGGTGGTGTTGCAGTTATTGTTAATATTTTAACAGATAATAAAAATAGAACTGCTTCTGAAATAAGGCATGCTTTTAAGAAAAATAATGGGAACCTGGGTGAAAATGGAAGTGTTTCCTTTATGTTTGATCGTAAAGGCTATGTTGTTATAACAAATGAGGATGGGACAATTGATGAAGATGAACTAACATTGGAGGCCCTTGAAGCAGGTGCAGATGATATCATCACAGAAGAGGATGCATATGAAATAATGACAACACCGGAGAATTTTAAGGACGTGTGTGAGCATTTACGTGAAAGTGGCTATCAATTGGAGAGTTCAGAGATTACCTTTATTCCACAAACATATAGTTCTCCTTCTGAAGATGATGAGAAAAATATGTTGAATCTGATCGAGATGCTTGAGGAAAATGAAGATGTGCAGGATATCCACCACAATTTAGAGGAGTCAGAATAAGGTAACAAAACTTCTATTCTTACGATATGAGAATGGGAGTTTTTTCTTCCTTATGTGTATAGTTATGTTAGAATAGGTGCAGGAATGTAAAAGGAGAAGGTCGGATGATTGCATACATAAAGGGGACTTTATCAACTATTCAGGAAGATGCAGTAATTGTGGATGTACAAGGAGTTGGGTATGAAATTGTTTGTGCTAACCCTTTTTTATTTCAGTCTGAATTAAATAATGAGTTGACGATAAATACGTATCATTATGTACGGGAAGATACACAGGTTTTATATGGTTTTAAAAATGAAGATGAAAAATACCTGTTCACAAAGCTTATTTCCGTTTCAGGAATTGGACCAAAAGGTGCGTTAGCAGTTTTAGGAAGTGTTGATGTAGCAGGTTTTGTTGAAGCTGTAGAGCGAGAAGATGATAAATTTTTAACAAGTTTTCCTGGGGTAGGTAAAAAAACAGCCAGGCAAATTATTCTAGACTTAAAAGGTAAACTAACCTCCATGGTTTCCGTGTCTGGTGAACAGGAAATAGCAAATACAAGTAACCGGAAAACAAGTGATAGTATAAGTGAAGCTCAGGAGGCATTAAAATCATTAGGCTACACAGAACGTGAAATTAAAGCTGTCGTACCACAATTGCAATCAGAAAATAATGGAAATACAGATGAAATTATTCGAAAAGCGCTTGCATTACTAATGAAAAATTAACAAGGGGGGGATAATATGGATGAGCGAATGGTCACAGGTGAATTACAAAACGAGGATTCCACTGTTGAGCTTAGTCTCCGCCCTACAAGACTAAATCAGTATATCGGTCAGCAAAAGGTTAAAGAAAACTTAAGTATTTTTATTCAGGCAGCAAGAATGCGCGAAGAACCGCTTGATCATGTATTGTTATATGGACCGCCAGGACTTGGTAAGACGACATTGGCGGCAATTATAGCAAATGAAATGGGCGTACAGTTCCGATCCACTTCTGGTCCTGCGATTGAACGTGCTGGGGATTTGGCAGCCATTCTGTCATCACTGGAACCTGGTGATGTGCTCTTTATCGATGAGGTACACCGGCTGCCACGAGCTGTCGAAGAAGTGCTATACCCTGCAATGGAGGATTTTTTTCTTGATATTGTAATTGGTACTGGCCCGAGTGCACGATCGGTTAGAATTGATTTACCACCCTTTACGCTTGTAGGTGCAACAACACGTGCCGGGCTGTTATCAGCACCACTGCGGGATAGGTTTGGTGTCCTTAGTCGGTTGGAATTTTACGAAGCTAAAGATTTATGTGCAATTGTCGAACGAACTGCGGATATATTTGAAACGATAATTACTAAAGAAGCAGCTGGAGAAATCGCACGGAGATCAAGAGGTACACCAAGAATCGCAAATCGGTTACTAAAACGAATTCGCGATATCTCACAGGTAAAGGGTGAGCAGGAAATCAGTTTAAAAACGACTGATCTTGCACTGGAAATGCTGCAGGTGGATGATGCCGGATTAGACCATATAGATCATAAACTACTTAAAGGTATTATAGATGGGTTTCAGGGAGGACCAGTTGGGTTGGACACGATTGCAGCAACAGTTGGTGAAGAATCTCAAACAATTGAAGATGTATATGAACCGTATTTACTGCAAATTGGTTTTATCCAGCGTACACCAAGGGGGAGGCTTGTGACCCCAAAAGCTTACCAGCACTTTGGTATAGCAAGGGATGATGCATGATGAATGCAGGGAAATTATTTATTATTCTTGGGATTGTATTTGTAGTGATTGGATTAATTTGGACATTTATCGGCAGGCTACCTGGTGATATTAGTTTTAAGAAAGGAAATTTTTCTTTTCACTTTCCAATCATGACGTCTATTGTGGTAAGTATTATTTTAACGCTTATTTTTTATATCATGGGAAAATTTCGTTAGAGGGAGTAAGGAGAGCATCATGAACATAGAGGATTTTGATTTTAATTTACCGGAAGAATTAATTGCACAAACACCACTAAAGGACCGTGCATCATCCCGGTTGTTAGTTTTAAATCGGGAGACAAAAGAAATTGAACATAAGAATTTTACCGATATCAAACGTTACTTTAAGAAAGGTGATTGTCTTGTATTAAACGATACACGAGTTTTGCCTGCAAGGCTTTATGGGGTAAAGGAAGATACTGGTGCGAAAATAGAGGTGCTGCTTCTCCGTCAGCAAGAAAAAGATGAATGGGAAGTACTGGCAAAACCAGCTAAAAAGATTAAAGTAGGGACAACACTCGTGTTCGGTGAAGGTAAACTTCGGGCAACATGCACAGCACTTAAAGACCATGGCGGGCGTATTTTTCATTTTTTATATGAAGGTATTTTTTACGAAGTTCTCGATGAACTAGGTGAAATGCCATTGCCTCCATATATAAAGAAACAGCTATCTGAAAAAGAACGTTATCAGACGGTATATGCAAAAGAAGAAGGATCAGCGGCTGCTCCTACTGCAGGATTACACTTCACAAATTCTCTGCTGGACGAGTTGAGGGGCATGGGTGTAACAATTGCGTTTATTACATTACATGTTGGGCTGGGTACATTCCGTCCGGTCAGTGTAGATAATATTGATGACCACACGATGCATGCTGAGTTTTATCAAATGTCACAAGAGACTGCAGATACGTTAACGAAGGTTAAACAATCGGGTGGGAAAATCATTTCAGTAGGAACAACTTCTACCAGAACCCTTGAAACAATTGCTAGGGATAATGACGGGCATTTTGCAGAATCAAGTGGCTGGACTGATATATTTATTTATCCCCCATACCGATTTCAGGCAATTGATGGGCTAATCACCAATTTTCATTTACCTAAATCAACACTGATTATGTTGGTAAGCGCACTCGCTGATCGGGAGAGCATTTTAAATGCATATAATGAAGCAGTTTATGAAAAGTATCGATTTTTCAGTTTCGGTGATGCGATGTTAATCTTATAAAAAGGAACGAATACAATGACAGCAATTACGTATGAACACATTAAAACATGTAAACAAACAGGTGCAAGACTTGGAAAAGTACACACACCGCATGGCTCTTTTGATACACCCACATTTATGCCAGTAGGTACACTTGCTACTGTTAAAACAATGAGTCCGGAAGAACTGCAGCAAATGAATGCAAATATTATTTTGTCTAATACATATCATCTATGGTTAAGACCTGGTGAAGATATTATTAAAGAAGCTGGTGGTCTTCATAATTTCATGAATTGGGATGGTGCAATATTAACTGACTCAGGCGGGTTCCAGGTTTTTAGTTTAAGTAAGATGCGCGATATTAAAGAGGAAGGCGTACATTTTCGAAGCCATTTGAGTGGAGAGAAGCTGTTTCTGTCACCAGAAAAGGCAATGGAGATTCAAAATGCTCTTGGGTCAGATATTATGATGGCATTTGATGAATGTCCGCCATACCCTGCAACAGAAGATTATATGAAAGCCTCGGTTGAACGAACATCACGTTGGGCTGAGCGCTGTCTGAATTCGCACCAGCGTCCCTCTGACCAAGGTTTGTTTGGAATAATCCAGGGTGGGGAATATGAAGCATTGCGTAAACAGAGTGCAGCTGATCTAACGTCGATGGATTTTCCTGGATATGCTATTGGTGGACTTTCTGTTGGTGAACCCAAGGATGTTATGAATCGCGTTCTGGAATTTACCACACCACTTTTGCCTAGCAATAAGCCTAGGTATTTAATGGGCGTAGGATCACCTGACTCATTAATTGACGGTGCAATCAGAGGAATTGATATGTTTGATTGTGTACTGCCAACACGTATTGCTCGAAATGGTACATGCATGACATCCAATGGGAGACTTGTCGTAAGAAATGCGAAATATGCACGGGACTTTAGTCCGATCGATGAGAATTGTGACTGTCATGTTTGCAAGAATTATTCACGAGCATATATCAGACACTTGGTTAAATGTAATGAAACGTTTGGATTCAGACTTACTACTTACCATAACCTCTATTTTCTGTTAAAATTAATGGAACAAGTACGAGCAGCTATTAGTGATGATCGACTTGGGGATTTTAAAGAAGCATTCTTTGAACAATATGGTTTGAATCAACCGAATGCAAAAAACTTTTAAGAAGGGAGGGAATCTATAATGAATACGTTACTATCTCTAGCACCAATTATTCTAATGTTTGTTATTTTTTATTTCTTGCTTATTCGTCCGCAACAAAAGCGACAAAAGAAGGTTAAACAAATGCAAACTGATCTTCAAAAAGGAGATGCAGTAATAACAATTGGCGGTTTTCATGGTGTTGTTCATGCAATCGATGAGAGCACAGTTATTATTCAATCAGGTGATGGTATTAAACTTACTTATGACCGAACAGCTATCCGCGAAGTGAAAGGTGAACAATAATAAATTACTGCACTGATACTTTATGATTATACATAAAGGACACAAAAGAAGCTGGTACTATTATGTACTAGCTTCTTTTTCAATAGATTAATTAATTGTTATTTTCTCCTGCTACAAAATTAACCCCAATAACCCCACCGATGACCGCAGCTAACACAAACCCAATATGATGGAGTGACTGTTCCATCGAGAAAGCCTGCTGATAGCCAAGATACTGCACGAGAAAGGTGAAAAGTGTGAACCCAATCCCCGTTATAGAGCCAATAATCCAGCCTTTTTGCTTACTCTTAACCCCAGCAACCAAGCCACCAATAAATAAGCAGATTAAACCGATAGCTAATGTAACCCATGATAAGGTCGTTTCCTCCATTGTTGTAAAGCGTAGTAAGAAGGCCAAGATAATACTAGTTAAGAGAATTAAACCAAGAATTATAATCCAGCCATACAACAGGGCTGTGAATTGTTGTTTTTTCATGATGCTAATCCCCCTTTCAATTGTTTGTCCATGTACTTTCATTCTATTCAGCTAATAAAAAAATAGACTGAAAATATTTTAGAAATCTCAGCATATAGTTGTAAGAAGAGATTATATTTATAATGAAAGAGGATGCTGTATGGAAGTAATATTAGCGACTGTCATTTTTATAATTAGTTACATTTTCATTATGACTGAGAAGATTAATCGTGCTGTCGTTGCGCTATCCGGCGGGGCATTATTATTATTGACTGGTATTTATAGTGCCAATGAAATGTTT
>JBDNGJ010000017.1:0-1883 GCA_041689365.1 Virgibacillus sp. | reverse complement strand
GCAAAATCAAATTGTTGTTGGCTTAGTTTGTTTTGTAATTCTTCCGTTGCTGACTGATTTTCTTGCTTCAATCTGTCAATTTCAGTCGTTAAATCATCATTGTCTTTGACTTTCTTACCTAATTCATCTAATTGCGTATCGCGCTCTTTGATTTGACCGTTAAGCTCCTTCACCTCATCTATTTTATCGTTAAGACGAGAGCGGGGCACTTTATCCTTATCGGCTTCATCGATTGCTTTTAATACGTCATCAACAGTGGTTTCGCCTTTACTTAGCTTGTCTAGTAATTCTTTCATATTAAGTCCTCCTATGCGTTTTTTACATGTTCGACATGATAGGTTTCGCAGGTTGTTGTTTAACGTCTACAAGTGCCTAAAAAGACGAATGCTATTTAAGCCATAACTGGCAGATAGTCAGATCGCCACCTTTCCCCCGAATGTGAGATTAACTGATTTATGGTGTATCACCCTTTTTAGATATGCTAAAAAGCACCCTTAGTGGATGCTTAATTGCTCAGATTTTATATTTTTCATTTTATAAATTTCGTCTAATTCGTTTTGTAAATAACCCTCAACATCTTTCTCCCAATAAGGGATTATGATTAATGGTATATTATTAGATTTGCAATAATTTATTTTAATGGAATCTCGTCTTTTTTGGGTTAAAAATCTCTTTTTTCCACCCCACCACTCAACAGATTCATAATGTTGCTTGCCGTTAAACTCTATTAAACATAAAATCTCGTTATCGACAAAAACAGCAAAGTCAAAAGGTAACATCCTTTCGTACCTACACTTTTTTATTCCGTATTGTGTTTTATATGAGTAAAAGTTGTGAATGAGAAAAATTTCAACTTTCCTCTCTCCCTTACTTTCGTTGCATTTTGGGCATCCCGAGCCTCTTAACGCTGTATCTGGCCTCATATAAAATTCATTACCACAAACGATATGCCTCATCTTTACTTTGGTTTTCATGTTAATGTATTCACTAAGAACTTTATAATCTTCACTCAAAATTTTGTTTATTTCTTTTTCAAAATCTATTTGTGGTTTTCTTTTACTTTTAAAATAGCATTTAGAACAACGGACACCTCGCACGAAATCATTAGGTCTTAACATAAGCGTATTACCACATAAAGAATGTTTCATCAATATAGGGTTTCCACTTTTTGTATACTCACCTAATACCTCAAATTCATTACCCGCAAGTTTTTTTACTTCCGCTTTAAAATATTTGGTATCCTTTTTCACTTTTCCAGAACATTTCGGACACCTTCTACCTTTCTTGAAGTCATTCGGCCTCACTTTGTATTCGTGCCCACAAACGGCATGGTATATACCAACTTTTATAGAGCTTCCTTCATATTTGCTTAGTATAATATACTCGTCGCCGACCGTCTCACAAACCTCTCTTACAAATTGTTCGTTAGTTTTTCTTACTCTACACGTCATATTAATTACCTCCCACAGTAATTCCCGTTTGTATTATAGGGAACAAGGAAGTGGGTGCTTCCTTTTCGCCTGTACAGGGCTAGTTCCCATATACTTATTATACCACGAAACGCTTGCTATATCAGTTTTATTGGGCGAATTTCTCGTACCACTTGTCATAGGTTATATATTCGAAAGTAATGCTCGGCGGCGTGATTTCCTTTTCGGCGCGTTTTAGCGCTTGTTTATAGGTGAATCCGTCATCTGCCATGTATTTTTCGATCCTATCAGCTAGCTTCTGCTGAAAAGACAAGTCCATGTAATTTCTACCTCGCCGATATTCAGGTATTTTATTGTTAATCTTACGCAGTTTTACGCAACGACAATTAATATCCATACTGGCAACTCCCCACAACAAAGGCGCTTTTGCTTTCCATGCCTTATAGTGGAAGT
>JBDNGJ010000016.1:0-3110 GCA_041689365.1 Virgibacillus sp. | reverse complement strand
TTTAAAGAAAGATATTAACTATATTCTGTGAACGATGGTAGGAAGAGCCGTGTGCGGTAATACTGCACGCACGGTTCTGTGAGGAGTTGAGGAGCACGCCCACCAAAACGGGGTGCGCTCCCGCTTACTCGACTGGGAGCTGAAGCCTAGATGAGACTACGCAGCGACGTAGGAGCAAGGAGGCTCATCAGCCGCCCTAGGTGCGCGAAGTGTATTTCCGCAGCGGTGTCCTAGACTGAAATTATTTTTCCACAGTACCTCGCATTTTTTATCTAGTCTGCAACTTTAGAAAACTACGGCATTCACCAAGCCTGTTGGTGGATGTTGTAGTTGTACTCACTTTAACTTAAACAATTTTGTCCCAGCCACGCCTCCACTTTACTCATCAAAATAATTCTTTAAACCTTCTACAACTCCTGCTGCTACATTATTATGATAATCGGTTGTTTGAACTGTATCTAAATCATAAGGGTTGGTGATGAATCCTAGTTCAATTAACACAGATAAATCATTATTCTCACGTAGCACATGATATCCTTTCTGCATTATTCCTCGGTTTTTTAATGGAACTCTTTGTGCAATAGCAGATTGAATTTCACTTGCTAGAGCGCGATTATCCCCGCCGAAATGAAAGTAAGTACTGAAACCATTTATCGACAGTGATGGATATGCATTATAGTGAAGACTGATAAAAGCATGTGTATTATAAGCATTACTGATCCTCACACGTTCTTCAAGCGGTATGAAATAATCGTCTTTACGGGTCAGGATAACGGTTGCTCCAGCATCACGTAACTGTTTAGCAACGTTATTAGCGGTATTCATGATGATGTCTTTTTCTAACGTTCCGCCAATCCCAATAGCACCAGGGTCTTTTCCGCCATGACCAGGGTCAAGGACGATGTTGTATCCTGCTAAAGAGTCGACGGATTGATTTGTTGCATGATTGTTATTTTCGCTGGATTCTGCTGGATGACTGCTCCTATTGGTATCTGTAAGCCATGAAGCAATCCATGCGACAGATCCATCGTTGAGCATAACCTTATTCCACTTATTTGATGTTTTAATCATGGTGTATGTATCTCCAGAGGAAGCATAACCAATTATCTTATGTTGTGTACCTGGACCTGTTCTGATCCTCACCTCGTCAGCAGTAACTGTAATTTCCTTTTGGTTAACAGACGTAACCCCATTAACGGCAAACAAATAATCCGACGCCACCCATGCTTCTTGTCCGTTGTAATATGTTTGCATCCAACCAAAAGCTTTGTCGAAAATAACTACTTGGTCACCATCATCAAGCTGACCGATTATTTCAGCACTGTGGGCCGGGGCGGACCTGACATTCAGTGAATCAGTACCAACCTCATATGTTTGGCCACTATCGGCATGAACGGAGGGTATAAATACTAAAAATAATAGCAAAAAAGTACCTACAATAGTGAGAGACCGCTTTAGATTCATGAAATCCTCCTTAAACTTAGTGGTCATTTTATTTCCTTTATTAAAAATAATAAACCTATTTTCAGTAAAATCAATCAAAAGAACTAGCAAAAAATGGAGGAATTATTTGGGGAATATAGAATTAATAAATAGAGTCGACAGGAGTGTCAAGATGAACAGAATTAATCTATTAACACTTGGTGTCGCAACTATACGTGAATCACTAAAATTCTATCGTGATGGACTAGGCTTCCATACTTCTGTAATAGACGATAATCCTAGTATTGTTTTTTTCAATAATAACGGGACAAAGCTGGCATTATACCCGCTGAAAGAATTAGCAAAGGATTTAAATGCTGAACGGCCTCCAGCAAAACATGGGTTCTCTGGAATTACACTTGCTTATAATGCAAAATCGCTTGAGGAAGTTGATGAAGTTATAGAAAAAGCTGAACAATCTGGAGGTACTGTAGTTAAATATCCTGTGCGCGTTTTTTGGCAGTTAAGAAAGTATAAATTCTTTCTTACTGCATAAGTGCAACTAAGGCATTCGCCATTAAGGTTTGGCAAATGCCAAGTTTTCTAAGGGAGGGTATAGTGGTTATTTTTCAGATCCAGATGGTTATATGTGGGAAGTTACCTATGGCGAAGACTGGGAATTCGATGAGAATGACATGCTAATTATTGATTAGGAATGAAATAATGGAGGCATTATGAATACAAATATATATTTAGTTCGTCACGCCCACTCGACTTATACGCCTGATGAGCGAAAACGGCCTTTATCTCAGAAGGGATTTATTTCAGCTGAAAAGGTTACGGAATTGCTCCAAGCTGAAAACATTGATGTAGTGGTATCTAGCCCTTATATGCGTGCGGTTCAGACAGTTAAAGGAATCGCAGGATACATAGAACAAGAAGTTATTCTAGAGGAAGGGTTTAAAGAGCGGAAGTTAGCTGGAAAGTCTGTTGAAGATTTTGATGAAGCTATAACGAAAGTCTGGCAGGATTATAATTTTGCGTGGCTCGGCGGAGAGTCAAATTATCATGCTCAACAAAGAGGTGTAGACGCCCTTAAGCATGTGTTAGAACAATATAGAGGGGAAAATATTGCCGTCGGAACACATGGTAATATTATGGCGATAATTATGAACAATTTTGATAAGCAATATAATTTTCATTTTTGGAAAGCGCTAAGTATGCCAGATATTTATAAATTAACTTTTGATGAAAAAGCATTAGTGGAAGTGAAAAGAGTATGGAAGGATTGAGGTAGATTAGAAATCGTAACATTAGGCAGGAGATTAATAGGAGAAAGTTATCTCAAATTATGAACAGGGAGTTCGTAATTTACTAAATAGTGATGCCGATTCATATAATAAAGTTAAAGGTACTCTAAATGAGATTTTCGATTCTTTAATTATATACAGTGATAAGGAATGAACCAGAGTCATTTGACCGTATGATCAATGAGTTAATGCCATTGGTGGAACAATTCCGGGAAGAAACTGAAGTATTTATTAAGTGAGGTTTAGCAATACCTGGGGGAGCATGAATAAGGAGGAGTTCTGTGGACTTTATTATTAAAGCTTTGCTGGGTATTGGGCTTATATATTTTGTTATATTATCTTTTTATCTGTTCGTGATTTTTCGCAATAAGAAGAAAT
>JBDNGJ010000015.1:0-11899 GCA_041689365.1 Virgibacillus sp. | reverse complement strand
AGAGACGAAAGGCGTCATGAAATGAATAAACGTGTTTACTTTTTAATGATTGTTGCATTTGTTGTCGGGATGGTTGAATTAATTATTGGTGGATTATTAGACCTGATGGCAGCGGATCTGGATGTCAGTCTTGGTCAGGTTGGCTTTCTGATTACTATTTTTTCACTGATCTTTGCTGTCGGGGCGCCGCTTCTATTAATACTTACATCGAATTTCGAGCGGAAGCGGCTGACACTTATTTCACTGGTTATATTTCTATTGGGGAATATTGTCACAGTCTTCAGCCCGACATATACAATTGTCTTTATAGGAAGAATTATTTCTGCATTAAGCGGATCACTTCTGATTATTCTGTGTCTGACCATCGCACCATCAATCGTTCATCCAAAATATCGCGGCAGGGCAATTGGTATAGTTTCCATGGGTGTTAGTGCCTCGATTGTTCTGGGGATTCCTGTCGGGTTACTGTTGGGGAATGCTTTTGGATGGCGTGCACCGTTTGTGCTGATTTCAGTTTTAACTGTCTTTTCCATAGCTGGTGTGTTTCTTTTGATGGAGCGGATTGATCCGAAGCCTTCCAGCCCAATTAAAAAACAACTGGCAACGTTGAAAGGACGGCGAATATTTTTTGGGCAGGCCATAACATTTCTGTTCATAGCGGGTCATACAGTTCTTTATGCTTATTTGACTCCTTTTGTCAAAATAACCATGGATATAGACGGGACCTGGCTCAGTGTTATTTACATGATTTTCGGGATTGCAGCGGTAAGTGGTGGTGGAGTTGGTGGAACTTTATCAGATAAACTAGGGCCAGAGCGGACCATTATGTTAACGATCGTTCTGTTTACGCTGGTGATATTCTCTATACCATATACAACATTTGCACTTCCATCATTTATAATGATATTGGTGATATGGGGGATGCTCAGCTGGACGTTGGCTCCAGCAACACAGTCCTATCTCATCAGTTTATCACCTGAAACATCTGACATTCAGCAGAGTTTGAATAACTCGGCGCTCCATCTAGGTATCGCATTTGGATCACTGATTGGCGGTCTGGTTATTGAGCGTGCCTCCATTGAACAAAATGCAACAGTCGGCGGATTTTTTGCTTTACTTTCAATCGGAGCGGCATTGGTTTCCATGTATCGTAAACAGGGATCAGAAGCTGTGAGAAGTAAGAGCTGACCTGACGTGGTTCAGGAAACGAAGTAATCGAATATTAATTTATTGCTAAATATTAAAAAGTAATATAAAACGATTATCAATTTGAATGTTAATTTGATGGTCGTTTTTGGTTGTGTAATAGTAGTTTTAGTTACCAAACGATAAATTGTAAATCGATAAGTTTTGCTTTATAAGGTGTTCTGAACTTTATGTTAAAAAAGGATTGTAAATGATTACATTCAAATAAATGGGCAGTATAGTAGCTTCGAATAAAGGAGCTAAGATAAACTATGGTTTAATTGTATTAATTTCTTTATACAAAGCTTCTCTTTTAAATTTAGTGAAGAATAGCTACAGGATTGTTTCTAATACAAGGGGGACCTTTGTCGGAAATCCTACGATTCACAGTATGTTTTATCGTAGCCCTTTCAGTCATGTCGGCTATATAACACGATTCAAGGCTATTACTTTTTAGGTTTTACCTAGCTTTTGCTCTTTTTAGTGTCACCAAAGTGTAGTAAACTGGTGAAAAAACGTTTATCTATATTTGTCTACTTTTGCGGTTCCCCTTAGGAACAAATTGGAGGTTTCAATGAGAATACCGTTTGTAAATTCATTTTGGTTTTTATTTTCTGTATCCCTTAATGCTTTGGGAAATAGTTTTATGATAATTTCTTAACCTAGGTAGTGCGCCGTGGACTTCTGCGGGGGAAAATCTGGTGTACGTATTACCTTTTTCCATTGGTGTTTGCATTATTATTTTGCACCTTTTTTCCTTTTTGCTCAGTTATTTCATGAAAGTGAAAATCACCATGGAAGTGATTGTTAAAAGTATGGCTCTTGCAGTCATGTTTGGATTTTTTATCGATTTATTTTTGTACATACATCAATTTGTATATGTGCCTGAACATACAGCTGCCCGTTATATATACTTATTTATCGGGCTCAATTTAATTGCAATCGCTATATGCATTTATTTTCAGGCAAGTTCTATATACCTGCCAACTGACCTTTTATTGAAGGCTTTTGGGAAGCTGATGAAAAACTATACATTGGGATCAATCGTATGGACGGCAATTCCGTTGTCCATAGGTGTGATTATTATTGTCTATCGCCAGCAAATAACCGGAATTGGTCCGGGAACATTGCTGTTTATGTTTGGAATTGGTTTTTTGATAGATCAGTATAATCGCTGGATTGTTATTCGACAAACCCCTGATAATTTGTATGTATAGTCTTTAGGGAAATGGTGAAATAACAATTAAACAATTATTTGAGAGGTAGAAAAAAATATGGATATATCTATTCGAAATGCCGAACAAAACGATTATGAATTTTTGTTGCCTTTATTTAGGCAAGTTCATGAATTCCACGTTTTTGTAAGACCAGATTTGTACAAAGAGAATTCTACTCCAGTTGAGCAAGAGTTCTTTGAAAGTCAGTTAATTGATGACAAACAACATATCTTTGTAGCTACCACAGGCAATGATATAGTCGGTGTTATAGTAACAAAGGAAGAAGAAACAGCTGAAAATTCTTTTGTTAAAGCGAGGGAAGTATTAATTATAAACAGTTTTTGCGTTGCTGAAACACATAGAAAGAAAGGTATCGGAAAAAAACTAATTCAATACGTTTTTGACTTTGGAGGGAACCTCAGTGTTGATAGTATTGAATTGGGAGTATCCGAGGAGAATACATCTGCCATTGAATTTTATAGGTCAATTGGAATGACAACAAAGGGTAGGAAAATGGAGATTATATTGAACTAACTGGTGTAAGAGTTGGATTAGAAGATCGACGTTAAATCGATCTTTTTATTTTGTTTACTATTTCAGAAAATTGCGACCACAACAACTCATAGTTGGGATATTATGTTAATATTTATTATAGAGTTTGTTGTGCTAACGACGCAGGATTGTTGAATAACGATTTTTTAAGAAAGAGTATTATAGGTTAGTTGTAAGTATGAAAATTTTTATTGATGGAGGGATTGGGTGTCTTTAACTTATTTATTTCTCTTTTTGGCAGGATTAGTTTTAGGATTGGTAGTATGGAATTTAGAAAGAAAAAATAAAGGTTTCAAGAATGTGTCCAAACAGACTGTTAAGGCTTTATTTGTTGTATCACTAATTGTAATTATAATAGGGTTTACAATTGCATACGTCGACGTTGTTAAAATAGGAATTTATATATTTATTCCGATATTAGCTGTATTTTTAGTAAGGAAAACATTTATATATGTTCAAGCAAAAAACTAGACTTTCTATTTTCACTAACGTGTGCGATGTTCAATAGAGACAATATTAAAAAATGAAAGTCAATTATAATGAGAAGATGTGAGATAAGATGGTAAGAAGTAAAATGGCAATAATTAGTTCAATTATTATTTTAGGTATATGTATGTTTTTATATTTCCCATTTCCTAATAATGTAATGTTTGAAGCACGTTCTACATTTATGTCGTTTCCAATCAGCAATCATGATGGATTTATTTTACTCGGTATAATTGGTTCCGTTTTGTTTATAATTGCCATGATATTACTTGCCATTGGAATGAAGAAGAAGTATCGCTTTAGAACAATAGTTATAGTTGTAATAGTATACGCACTATTACCAACGCTTCTAATTTCGATGTACCAAGAGACACTTGCAAGTGGCATTAAAGCAATCTCATACGATGGTAATGGAAAGTGCAATTTTGAGTATGTGAGCGAAGACTTATTGAATGGGGAATGCAATCTTATCTTACACAATCGAAGCAATGAAGCTGTAATATTTGAATTAAAGTTTTTAGATTCCTCCTTTATGGAAGATGAAGTCCGAATGGAATCACTAATGAATTTGGCTGGTCCATATAGTATTATAATAGAAGCTAATCAAAAGAAATCTATTGATTTAAAGAAATTACTTGATTTATCAGATGTCCCAAAACATATTGGGGGAGGAACATCGAATGATGTTCATATTAAGTTAATAGAAGAGGAGACTCTACGGATTTTATAGTTTGTAAAATATTTCAATTAAATTAACTGGTGCTTATCTTCAATAAGGAAAGTTTGCAGGTTTGTTCTGATTTAACTCCAAAACTGTTCATTTCATTTTCAAGGAGGGGTATTGTGAAGAAAAGAAAAGCCAATCTTCTTTTCTTTATTAGTCTTTTATTTATTGTTGGTTGCTCTGATTACCAAGAAGACTTTACATTCACAGGAACAGTTGAGGAGAAACTTGATGAAGCTGGAATGTTGGTAATGAAAGAATATGGTGGGAATGATGAAGGCAGAAAAGATGAGAATATATATGAAATATCCGTCGATGATATTAAGAAATATAACGTTGGACAGAAATTAGAAATAACAGTTTTATCAAACACCGATGAAGATATTTGGGATTTAGAAACTATGAAATTTGAAATAAAAAAAATCAATAACTAATTTTTGTTATTCCACTAACTGTTGCAAGTGTTTAATAAGAACGTTCGCTTCTTGTGCTACAGTAGCAGAAACAGTTGAAAAGTGGTATTTATTTATTGTTCAACAATCGGTCATATTGTGGAAGTATGAAATAGAGGTGTTTTAATGTTAAAAGTCCTACAGTTTTCCGTTTTGATACTCCTTATTTTTATGGCTGGGTGCAGCAGTGTTTCAAAATATGATGATAACAAAGCGGCAGCCATTGTAAAAGGACAAGAAATTACAATAGGTGATTTACGGTTTTTATACCCCGATGATACTGCGTTAGATTACCTTGATTGGGCAATAAGAGTAGAGTTGGTAAAACAAAGGGTAAAGGAAATGGACCTTGATATTTCAGACAAATAAAGTGAAGAAAGAGACGGCGGCTGGTTTGGGGAACTGCCTCCTGCAAATACAAAAGATGAAGGCGGAAAGCAAATTCGTAATTTTGCCGAATCGCAAGCCAGAAAACTAGATATGAAACCAGAAGAATTCCAAAGGGAATATGCAAAAAAAATTGAAAAACAGAATGCTTATTTGGTTACTTATTTCGAAAAAAAGTTAGGGGTATCAGAGTTTGATGACGAAAAAGGGATGGAGGAATTTAACAAAGAATATGACCATTTATTAGAGGAATTGGTAGAAGATAATGAAGACGAAATTGAAGTGTTAATTGAGTAATTTATTCCATATCGAGTAGCGATTGTTTAATAAAACCTGCAGGTACTTAGAAAGAGGTGTGTTTAAATGCCTACTTGCAAAAATTGCGGTAAAAAATGGACTTGGAAACAAACAATAAAAACACTATTTAGATTGAAATGTCCACATTGCCACAAAAGACAATACGAGTCAGCTTCTTCCAGAAAACGAACAGCTATGATTGGTCTAATACCACTAATTGCCTTGCCACTTAACGAATTATTAAATTTACCGTGGTGGATGGTTGGTGTCTTAATGTTACCAATGATAGCAGCAATATGGATTATCTATCCTTTTATAATTGAAATTTCAGATGAAGAAGAACCTCTGTGGTGAACTAAAAATTAGCTCTTCATTATTAAACAAACTGGTGCAAGTTTAATAAGGGATCGTCGAAATCGGCTATCCTATTTTATTTTAAAAAATTACTGGAATTTTATGTTAAGGTAAATATGTGAACAAGTATACTTAAATTAGCGTAGAAAGTTAATACATTAAACATGCGAAATGGAGAATAGTTTATGGAAGATAACGTTTTTGAACAGATGGCAAAAAGATATGATACAGAAGAAAGAATGGAATTAGCCAAAGTTATAGTTAATGAAGTAAGACTAGAATTACGGAATAGTAAATTAAAATCGTTAATAGACTATGGAAGTGGTACTGGCCTAATTAGTTTAGATTTATCAGATTTAGTTGATTCTATTTTGTTGGTAGATTCATCAAAAGAAATGTTAGAGGTTGCAAAAGCTCAGATTTCTCACAAAGGGCTTACAAACTCAGAAGTGCTTTATTCAGATTTTACTCAAGAAACCCCTGAACTTAAGGCAGACATAATTGTAATGTCATTAGTCCTTCTCCATATTCCAGATACTAAAAAGATTTTACAAGCGTTGTTCAACATTTTAAATAGTGGTGGTAAGCTAATTATTATTGATTTTGACAAAAACGATAAAATAAACCATCCGAAAGTTCATAACGGTTTTGCGCATGAAAAATTAAAAAAAAGGTTATTAGAAGTTGGATTTAAATCAAATGAAATTAGGACATTTTATCATGTGAATCGTATTTTTATGAATCAAGATGCCTCAATGTTTATATCCATTAGTATAAAGTGATTAGGAGTATCATGGCTTGTTAGGCTAACTGGTGCCTTACAAGGTATTTCTTGTTCAACTAGCTAGTAGGTTAGTTGTTAAGCGTTACTCACTTAGGAGGGAAATATGAAGGTTAAAGTTCTGACATTAATGCTATTCTTAACTACGATTTTACTATTTGGCTGTAGCAATGAAACGGTCGATAAGGCAAGGTTAACAATTCTCGGAAATGAAAGTAAGGTAATATATCCTGAAGAAGTTCCTGATGACTTCAACGCAGTAGCAACTCAGGTCTGTATCGAAAATAACCAAAAGGATCAGACATCTATTGCCCCATTTTTAGTTACTTTTGAAATAAAAGACGAATTAAATTCTATTTTAGATGAAAGTTCTAGTGTATTAGAACTCGATAGTCGTGACATTACAAATGCAGGAAAGAAAAAAATTACGAATTTGCCACCTGAAGGAAATACAATTTGTGCGGGTAACACGTTAATGTTGACAAATGAAGTCAGCCAAGATGATATAGAAAGGATGGTTACTGACAAAGATGTAAAAGTTTCAATAACAGAGTTAAGTGGCGAAGTTATAGCCTCATATACCTTGCAAGAATTTGTAATCGGAAAGGCAGACGGCACTGTCGTTAAACCATAACAAATTCTTGATTTGATTAAGTATACTTTCTGTTTATTAGAATTTGACTATTGAACTACTTACGTATTGTTTAGCGGGGAGAAAGAAGTGGTTATACACACTAACTGACAGGCAAGTTGCAATAAGTATTTAAAATGGAGGTTATAGTTATCAAATTTATTTCTTATTTTTTAATTGTCTTAGGTGGCATTTCTACTGTATTCGGCTTGATTCCTGTAATTTTTTTATATCCTCATAAGTTCAGTCAAACAACGGATTATTTAACATTTGTATTCTTAGAAACAGAAGATAGATGGTTTTGGCAAGTTGGGGTTATCGTGCTAGTTGCAGGAATAATTTTATTTAACAAGAGAATAAAAAGTGATTAGTACTGTTTTAAAGTAACTTACAAGAGTCGAACACGGAGTTCGGACAAAAGATCCTTCTTCTTATTGTAGTAACGAGCAGGTTGTCTGCCGTAGAAAAGAGCAAATCTATGAATAGAAAAATTGGTATTATTATATTTACTTCTTTTATTTTTTTAATATGGCTTTACTTAGCAATATATAAATCTTCTATAGATAATTGGTGGACAGTCAATGAGATAGAACAGACAAGTATGGATACTGCAGAAATAAGTGTTTCAATGGTAAAGGTGTTAATTGGAACTGCTATATTCACCTTTTGCGGATTTACTATTCATCTACTGATTAGAAAGAAGAATTAAAAAGAAACCCTGCTGGGAGTATACATGGTGGAGGACTTCCTGATTTAGTGGGTGGACTAGGCTGGAAGGGTACTGGAATATTTATTCTCCTAATAATAGTAGGGTTTATCATTTATGCGATGTTTTTCGGTAATAGTTAAATTTGCAGATTGACGTTTTCATTGCCCTTTTATTTAGTTTTTTTATTAAGAAACTCCAACACTAATTGGAATATCATTTTAATGTTAATAAATTGATATTGATCTATCTGGCAGTGTAGTGGTAAAGAAAAATTTTATGCAGGGGGAGAGTTAATATGAAATACATATTCTTACTATTATTAATAGGCTCATACTTATTGGCGTTTTCAGTAAATTTGATGCCATCAATTAAACATCCTGATTCAGATATCGACATTTTGAATTCACTTGTAACGATATTGTTTATGGTATTGTTACTAACGTATTCTATAAAAGGAAGTAAGCTATTGAAGACTTTTTCAATATTCGGGATCATATCAGGTGTGATTGTATTTGTAATCAAAACATTTGAGCACGATATGATTGGGAACGGTATTTTAGATGTAATTGCGTCAATACAGTATCCTTTTTATCTAATCTTTATCACACCTTTATTTGGAGGCAATATCCTGTTTGACCTAAGTTATGGGTCGTACTCATTGTTGATGTCGCTGTTTTACGGTGCTGTATTCGTTTTGTTAAAAAAGAACTGAGCAAAGGCTTTATATAAAAGCATAAGTTTAAAAAGCCACAAGAAGTGGCTTTTTAATCTCGCATTGCTCCTGCCTCTCGGGAAGTCATTGCACCTTGTCCCTCACTTACATCTTTGTGGATTTCTTTTTTTACCTTTTTAGGATCGGTTCCGGCAAATCCTGGCTTCATACTTGGCCTCAAATTTTCTTGGGCTTGTTTATCTTTTTGCATATAGATCCTCCTGAAATAATTATAAAACGAAAGTGGCATATCCCCTTATAAGTGTTTCTGCCAATCTAATCATTTGTTTATAGAATGCCTTAAAAGTGGCTTCTTATTCTAACGCAAGTTTGTTAACGAATTCTACAATTGTTGAATAAACCTTGCTTTTTTGTCCCCAGGTTCTTTCCTCGGATAAGGAATATTGAGATAGGCTTAACGATTAAAATACCCCACAATGTTGTGGGGTATTTGTTAATATCTATAGGCACTTTCGCATGTATTTGCTATTGGTTCATAATAACAATGTTCCTTATATTGTCCTGTAAGGGGTTGACCGTACCATGTTGGAGGACATTCACCATATGGATTAAAATACCAAAGAGCATACTTTGCAGGATGTTTTCTCCAATATTTTAAAACTTCTCTAGCTAATTTTTTCTCTACACCTCTTGCTGGGCTATAGAATAAACTACCCTTTTGTACTGCTTCAAAAGAATAATTTCCTCCTTGTACTTGAAAAACTACTTCCCGTATTGACCGTACATCTTCAAAATCTAAACAATCAGCTTTCGCTCGATTTACAATTACATTACCAACCATCAGCATTCCTAGTCTTCCTTCGCCCACGGCTTCTGCCCTCATCATTCTTGCTACTAAGTTAACGTCTTTTTCGGAATATGCTACTCTTGGCATTAATCATCACCTCTTATAGAATTGTATGAAAAAAACTTTGAAAAATGTAAGCTTTTCGCAATCTTTATCTGATTGGGCGTGTACTACTTTCACAGGATTCTATTTACATGCAACTATACGGTTGCTTATACTTGATGTATGTGGAATAAAGGCGATATATTCAAAGCACTCAGCGACTCGACTCGGCTTGCCGATATTAGACGTACTACCTGAACGCAACGAGCTGACGTTATATGAACTTACAGCACACCTCATTATGAAGCACAATCTTTCCATTTTGAGACAGGCAATAGCTAAACATCTTTCTGTATTGGATGATGCAGGGCTCGTAAAATCAAAACGAAAGGGACAACGAACCACTTAAAAATTTGCTGAAAGGATGGGTAAAGTAAATTTATAAGTAATGATGAATTTATAGTTCTTTGGCAAGGTTGTTAGCAATAAACCATAGACCGCAACTATTAAAGGAAAGGAGCATATAGGTGGATAACACTTGTTTCTCCAGATGATTAAGATGGAACAGAACTTTTGCTCGAACCAAATGACCATCCTGCAGCCAAGGAGTATCAAAACTAGTTAATTGCTGACGGCATCCCAGTAACAATGTTTGGCGCTGCAGATGTTCACGAAGAACACCAACGATTAGTTAAGTGTAAAGTTTATGATGGAACCGACGGAAATGGGCAATGTCACATTAGCTGTCTTCGAAGATACATGTGGCAACCTTATTCAGATAATAGAGCAGACCTAATTTCCTTGTCTTGTTCACTGAGCTGGTCCGCGTTGGGTTGGTTATGAATAACTTCATTAATCATAACTACTATCGTTTTTCGCGGTTAATTAGTGCATGGAAAATTAAAAGGTCATGAAAATTTAATACTCGTTATCCTAAGAATAGGAACGAGTATGTAGAATTAAGATCTAAAGAGGGTATGGTCTTTTTTCCGTAAGATTAGAGTAAGCACCAGCTCTTGAATAACTTTTAATAAGAGAATTAGATATTTATGTTAAAATATAAAGAGGATTATGAAATAATAGTCAATTAGGAAACGAGGGATTGAAAATGGATGTAAGATTTCCAATTGGGGAATTAGAAGTTCCTGAAAAAGTAAAACTTGAAAATGTTCAAGAATGGCTAAAGCAAATCGAAACTTACACGGTTCGATTAAGAGAAACTGTTGACTCATTAAGTAACGAGGAATTAAGCAGAACTTATCGTGATGGCAGCTGGACAGTTCAACAACTTGTTCATCACATCGCAGATTCTCAGTTGAACATGTACCAGCGTTTGAAACTTGCTTTAACAGATGAGAACCCAACAATAACAGGTTTTGATCAGGAAAAGTGGGCTGTTCAGCCGGATACAAAACTTCCTGTAGAAAGTTCTATTAAAATGCTAGAAGGTATAAACGAGCGCATTGTATCTTTAGGATCTAGTTTAACTGAAGAACAATTAGATCGGGGTTTTACTCATCCGAAAAACGGTGAAATAACAGTTGCATCAAAAGTTGCAAAATTAGCTTGGCATGAAGATCACCACTTAGCCCATATAAAAATTGCATTATCAAAATAAAACAATACTGTATGAAATTGGCTTATCGAACTCGGTAAGCCAATTGTAATAAGAAGTTTTATTCAACTGCATTCATTGGAATGTTTGCTCCGCATTTACATAAAGGAAGCTGGTTATACTTTAAATTCCTGGAAAAGCTGAAGAAATTGCTGAGGCAAGTCTTTGGTTAGCATCTGATCAATCATCTTATATAACCGGAACAACCATCCATGCTGATGCTGGTTATACAAGTCGTTAAGTATTTAAATAGAGCTTGGACTAAGGCATACTTTAATCGGTATGTCTTTTTTTAGCAGTTAAGAAAGTATAACTACTTTCTTACTGCATAAGTGCAACTAAGGCTTTCGCCATTAAGGCTTGGCGATAAGCCAAGTTTTCTAATATTTTCAAGGATTAATCATTTTCCTGGCTGGAGGTTAAGACCTCGGAAAGTTGAACAAAGTGAGCGTTAGGACTTTTTCTTATTGGTTTTTTTGCTCTTCTGTAAACGTGGCATTATAATTTAGGATGGGAGATAAAGTACTAAAGCAACAACATGATAGAAGTGTCCATTTTCTTTTCAAAAAAATGGACCTACCAAAGGATGAAGGAGCGGTTTAAAAATGCTTTTAAAAAATGCAAAACTCTATGGCCAGGAAGGCAAATGGAATATTGAAATTCAATCAGATCAAATAAAAACGATAACGCCTGATACGAATAACTATACTGCAGATGATACACATATCATTGATTTAAATGGAAAAATTGTATTGCCCCCATATGTTGAGCCACATATTCATCTGGACTATGCACTAACAGCTGGGACACCCAGATGGAATCAATCGGGATCCGTATTTGAAGGAATTGAGATTTGGTCTGAAAGAAAACAAGTTGTAAACGAAACAAAAGAAGACATTAAAAAACGTGCTTTCCAGGCAATCAAAATGCAGATGAAACACGGCATT
>JBDNGJ010000014.1:0-3040 GCA_041689365.1 Virgibacillus sp. | reverse complement strand
CTTGTTTCTCATTGTTATTAGTCTTCAATTTAACCATTTGTATAAATGCAATACAATTTTTTCACTTTGTTTTTAACGTTAAGCATATGGCTTGTGGCGGTTTTCGATTGTTTATCATGCTGCAAGTTTTTTCCTAATGTGATCCAACGTTAAGTATAAGAATAGTAGCCGACTGCGTGGCTCTTTCCATTCAAGTTACAAGATAGTTGAAGCGGGCTACAACCCTTGAGTTTGCATCTAACTCGGCTATTATTTTTATACAGTGTTGTATTGCGTTATTGTTCCCTTCATTTTTTGTTCTTCATAAATAGTCAGCAATGATTCCAAATCTATTTCAACTGTCTTTGAAATCCTTTCACATATATATTTAATTCTTTCCAGTCGATATGATGAAGTTATATTAGATAACCTTTCAATCAAAAAGAAAGCTTCTTCATTTGAGAAGTCCTTTTTATCTATATCGGAGAAAAAGTGTTTTGAGGCAGAGATTATTCCGTTAATTCTTGTTTCAAATCTAACTGAGGTTAAATAAAAATTTAGAATTTCCCGTTTAGTAAATTGCTTTTCACACCAAAATGATAAAAGCACTTCTACTATTTTTCTATTTACAATATTTTGATTTGAAGGAATCAATAGTGTTCTACATAGCTGCATTGTAATTGTTGAACCTCCACTTTTTAGTAATCCTTTTTTCTTTCGGTACTTACCTGATAAACTCAAAATTGAACGACCTATAGATTTCAAATCTATTCCATTATGTTCAAAAAATCTTGAGTCTTCGATTTCAATCAGAATTTTTTCTACGTTGCTTGTATTATACTTTAATCTATCTTTTTCATTAACAGAAAGCTTTGCTCGGTATAAAACATATTCAAAATCTTTTATGAGTTTAATTCTAAGAACCTTAGATAGATTTTTAACAACAGTTAAATAAAACGATTCGTGCGTCTCATTTAATTGAATCCTAAATATTAATGCATAAAAAAGAGTAATTAAAATGCTAATTACAAACCAATAAGATTTAACCCATAAAAAATCAATAGAAGGTATAGAGAAGTACCAGAAAATATTTAAAGTTAGAGCAATAATCCAAAATGGACTACTTCCAAATTTTAACCAACCTGAAAAAAGTCGAATTACAAAAGGGTTTGTTGCACCTTCTACTCTCCAATTTGGTATTGTTAATTGTAGATGCCCATAGTCAAGTCCTAGCATTCTTCTTAGGGTGATTACTTTACGACTATTTATAACAATCGTTCTTTGTAATTCAATGAAGTATCTAAGAATAACTATCCCAATTATTCCAAAAAAAACATCAAGGAATAAAACATTCTTCTTTACAACTGAAATAGCCTCATTAGTTGTTTCATCAGAAGTCTTTAAAAGTAGCGTTATTCCAACTGTTGCGAATGCAATTAATAAATTTGCTAACTGTCCGTATAATTTGCTTTGAGTATTAGCAATCTTTTGAGCCTCCTCAAACTCAGCTAATACAACATCTCTTTCTTTGAAATTATATGTCGGATAATATTGTTGAAATTCCATGTAGTTTAGCTATTCGTTTTAATGCAATCCAACGGTCTTGGTTAAGGCAAGTAGCGTGGAGTAAGGACGCGTTCTTGTCGGCTTAGTTGTCTGCTATTTGGTCTCTAAAATATCACTTTTTACTCAAACACCCGCTATTTGCGCTTAACCGATGTTGTGCGTTGTTTTGTAGCCAAAATCTACTTCAAATCCTCCAGAATTTCGTTGGCTAATTCTCCAACCCATCTTCCTCCGCTCGAAGTTAGAATTACAACACCAATATTTTCTGTCGGGTTAAAAAAATATTCACAAGCAAATCCATCAGCATCTCCGCCGTGTCCATATTTGATGTTATCTCCTTTAGTTTCTTTTATGAGACCAAAACCATATTGTAGACCTTCATTCATTTCAGATGTTTGTTTGGTCAATATTAGGGGACTTTGTGTTTCTTTTTCTTCATTTAATCTGTAGGAATTTATTTGATCTGACAATATATTGGAAAGATCAACTGCATTTGAGTAAATAGCACTTGCAGGCGTGGCCATTCCCATTATAGAAGATTTGGTAGCTATGTTCCTTTCACTTTTTTTATAAGGCGTAACCAACATTTTTTCTTGTTTTTCATTTAAATTTACTACTGTATTTTTCAAATTATATCTGTCAGTTATATATTTCCTTAAAAGCTCTTCATAGTTAAGTCCGCTAACATTTTCACAGATGTATCCAACTACAGCATAATCTGAATTTGAATATTGAAATTTTGAACCGGGCTCGAATTCTATTTCAATTTTGTTTATGTCATCTACTAACTCTGCTTTGGAATAACCTTTTCTCCAAGCCTCTCCTTCAATTCTATTTCTATAAACAGAAAATCCATCTCTTGATAAACCTGCAGTATGATTTAATAAATTTATTAATTTTATTTTTTTTAAGCGTTTTTTGTTTTCATCTGTTATTTTATTTGAAAAGTATGTTGTTATAGGTTCGTTTATGTCCAATTTCCCTTCTTGGATTAAATTGTTAACGATAATTCCTGTAAACATCTTTGATTGAGAAGCGATTTGAAAAATAGAATTTCCAATAACTTCCGTACTGTCTTTTCTTGATTTAACGCCAAATCCTTTTAAGAAAACGATATCTCCATTTTTAACAATTCCTATCGACAAACTTGGAATGTTGTTTTCTTCCATTACGATTTTGACCTTTTTTTCAATTGAGTCTTGTGCTTGAGAAGTGAAATTGTAGCCAATAATAATTAAAAGTGTGATGAAACAATGTAATGTAGTTTTCATAAATTTACTTTAATGGGTTTATTAAGATGACGATTTAAGAGGGCTTTTGTTACAATGCAGTATGATTTCTTTAAATGACGCACAACGACCTGCTAAACGCAGTGACGTTCGATCTTTTTAGGGCATTGAGTGGGGGTGTGCTCAATGCCCTAAAAAGATCTATAGAACGTTGACCAATTGCTGTTAGCTCCTGTTGGGACACGTTTCCCCTCGATGGGCAGGCT
>JBDNGJ010000013.1:0-22014 GCA_041689365.1 Virgibacillus sp. | reverse complement strand
TTAAATGATTTAAAGTTTCTCTTACCCATCACAACAACATTTGTTTATTTTTAGGATTGTAATACACAATTCAGCGGAGGAAATACACGTAGACTCCTGTGGGAGCTGAGGCCTAGATGAGACTACGCAGCGACGTAGGAGAAAGGGCTCATCAGCCGCCCACGGAAAGCGTAGTGTATTTCCGGAGCGGTATAATAGCACTCAAACTTTTTAAAAAGTAGTTCGCATTTTATATCAACTACGTATAAGATCCAGCCATTGAAAATGAACATTCTAAACATCCTAGCCTGTTATTATTCTTCTTTAAAGTAGGAAGTTTTAGTTATGTCCCTATCTCAATTCTTTAATTTGCCATTTCTTTTGACTTGAATGTGTAAATAGATCCTGCTATTAACAAGATTATCATTGCTATTGTTACAATTGCTGAACCTGTTAATTCAGATGGAACACTGCCAGATACGAGCATCTGGTTAATATATCCTGAAATATTATTAGGGCTCCATTCTAAAAGGTGTGAAAAAATAGTAGTTATCAGTTTCATTATTAGAATCGTTGCAATCGTAAGAAATGCTACAAGACCAGGTATTTTTAATAGTGTGTTGTAAAAAATGGATATGGAAACCACTAGAGCAAGCCATAATCCATAAAAGAAAATAATTTGCAGAAGTGCACCAAAAGATAATTCACCAAAGAGAAGGTTTACATAATACCAGCTGGAAAGCATTCCTAATGCTAGGGCAGACAGGGTTAATAATAGTACTGCAGCCCACTTGGCAGTAATATAATTTGTATAAGAAACCGGTTTAACCAAAACAAGTTCGGAGACTCCACTTTTACGTTCACCAGCTATTGTCCCCATTGACATAAGTACGATAATAAGTACACCAATACTGCTTATTTGGGATAAACTCATCATAATGACGTCACTAGGCGAAAATTCTGGTAGCTGGAATTCAGTTCCCTCAGGCATTCCTCCAACAGCATCAATAATCTGTGGTAAGTAATAGCTCGAGACTGGGTCCATGGTTGCGATTAATATCATGACCAAAGGTACCCATATCCATTTAAAATTTCGGATATTTTCGATAAGCTCTTTTTTTAAAAGTGTTATCCATTGCATTAGTTGCTCACCGCCTTCATAAACATGTCTTCCAGTGACGCACGGTTAATGGCAAAAGATGTTAGTGGCCATTCTTCTTTAGAAGCAGCTGCAAGAATCTCTTTGCGTGCACTTAATATATCTGTTGCCGTCACATGAATTGTGTTCCGATCCATATAACAGGTTGCAACAGATGGCAAGCTATCTATTTTAGTCTGATAGTTTACCAATTCGTCCTCAAATCCCAGTTCTATCTTAGCTGTCTGATACTTATGACGAAGTTCTTCCATGGAACCAGATTCAACAATTTGTCCTTCATGTAAAAGCAAAAGCTCATCACTAACCTCATCTGCGTCTCCAAGAATGTGGGTAGAAAATAAAATTGTCATGTCCTCTTTCAGCTCTTCCATTAGGGTCAGAACTTCCCTGCGACCAATTGGGTCCAATGATGATACCGGTTCATCAAGCATCAGAAGCTTTGGTTGATGAATCATTGCTTGTGCTATGCCAAGGCGCTGCTTCATTCCACCAGAATATTTACCGATTCGGCGATTTTTAGCTTCAGTCAGACCAACACGATTTAAAAGCGTTTCTGTACGCTTGTTCGCTTCCTCTTTGGACAAGTGTGCAAGGCGACCGACATAGACGAGAAATTCTTTCCCGGTCATCCATGCATAAAAGACTGGATATTGTGGTAGGTAACCAATGTATTTTCTAATGTCATCATTTTGTTTCATATCAGAAAACGTAACCAACCCACTGGAAGGTTTAATTAATCCGGATAACATGCGTAATGTAGTTGTCTTCCCAGCGCCATTTGGTCCAATTAGAGCAATACATTTACCAGGCTGAAATTTAAAACTTATATCATTAACTGCAGGTTTCCCGTCATAATTCTTGGTCAAATTGTTAACCGTTAGTAACGCCATTTAATCTTGTCTCCTCCCGAAAATAAAATAGATAATTGGTCCAATTATGTTAATGAAAATAACGATAATGAACCATAGCCATTTTGGTCCGTTTGTTTTTTCGATTCTTACTAAATCAATTACAGAAACAATAAGTAAAATTCCCTGAACAATAATAATCGGTGCAATGATGGCCCAATTAATCTCGCTAAATATATCTATTAATGCTACTTCTTCCATTTAATTTCACTCCAATCATTGTTGATGGTCTACATACGAATTATGACGTGAAAAGGTTCAATTTAAAAGTAAAATAATTATACACAAAGTTATTAACATATAAGGGGACTTACACACAACGTTTCAGCACAATATCCACAATATAAACAGGAGGGTAAAATCTTATGCACAACTGTATTGTGAATAAGTGGTATATATGTGGAAGGGATATGAAGAGTTATTAACATGTTTGAAAAACTTGTGGATAAACAGAAGGCTATGTTCTCCTAATTGTCGAGGCTCTTGGTGAGTATATTCCGGTTGCGTGGTTAGAGAATAACACAAATTACTCCGTCGATTATCTATTGTCTCGCCATTTATATCAACTCCGCGAATACAAAAAGCAACTAAACTTACGAAAAGAGTAAAATAAAAAAAGAAACCAAAGTATTACCTTTGGTTTCTTTGCTGAGTTAACTGACCATGTATTTTGTCAGCATGCTTAAACTCCTTCTGATACAAAACTTCCTGTGTTTTTGACAAAAACTTTTCACGCTGGTCTTTTGGCTTACCTTTCATAGACAACCCCCTCGCTAACGCTTTGGTTTTAGGGTTATCCACAACAACTAAATATATACATATCAATCTATTCACGTTCAGTCTCTCGTAATGCTTCTTCTAGGTAGGGATACGAGAATTGATAATTATTATTTTTTGCCTGTTGAGGTAAAACGAATTGTCCCTTTGTAATCAGGTGGCTCATTTCCCCAGCGACTGTTCGAATTAATGGGGAAGGTGTAGTGAACCAATATGGACGTTTTAGTACTTTTGCCAATACTTTGGTGAAGTCTTTATTTTGCTTTGGATATGGGGCAGTGATGTTAACGGCTCCGCTTATATGCGTATTAAATAAGCAAAATTGAATAAGTTTAACAGCATCCTCGATATGAACCCATGATACCCATTGCTCTCCATCTCCTATTTTTCCGCCAGCAAACATTTTAATAGGAAGTTTCATATAAGGGAGAGCACCTTCCTTACCTAAAATGACACCAAACCGTGCGTAGACCGTTCGAATGTTCAGTTGTTCAGCCTGCTTTGCAGTTTTTTCCCAGTCAACTGCTACTTTAGCTAAAAAGTCATCTCCCGGTTCTGTCGTACTTTCCGTGAAAATTAAATCTCCTGATGTTCCATAATACCCGATTGCCGAGCCGCTGATAAATACATCAGGTTTTTTGTCCATTTTTTTTATCATATCAATTAGTTTCTGGGTCGTTTGGATTCGGCTGGTAATAATAGTATCTTTTTTCTTTTTGGACCAGTAACCAAATAAGGAATCACCGGCAAGGTTAATAACACCGTGAATTGCAGGGAGCTTTTCAACCTGATGATCATAACTAATAAAAGAAGTTCTTTCACTGTTTGTGTATTTTTCGGGAGATCGTGTGAGTATGTAGACGTGGTGATCTTTCTCGTTCAATGACTTTGTAAGATTGCTGCCGACAAAACCGGTTCCACCAGTAATTAATATATTCATTTTATCACTCCAGTAAATAATCACTATCATTATAGTTTATTCTAATTTGAAGCTTTTAGTATACCGATTCTTACGGTAGTGTCCGGGCACAAAAATCATGTTATTATTAGGGAAAGGGGGTGAGAAACATTGACAAAAATAACCCGGATCACTACACAAAAGAAACGTAAGAATCGGTTTAATATCTTTCTGGACGAGGGTAATGGCGAGAAGTATGGCTTCAGTGTAGATGAAGCAGTATTAATCGAGTTTAATCTTCGCAAAGACCTTGAATTAGACGATGCGACGATCACAACACTTATCCAAAAAGATACATTACATAAATCATATACCCTTGCAATAAACTTTTTAAGCTACCGAATGCGGACAAAAAAAGAAATTTATGACTATCTTGTTAAAAAAGAAGTTGATGAAGAGCATATTACCAAAATTATTGATAAGCTTCTGGATGAGGGGTTAATAGATGATAAGCAGTTTGCTGATGCATTTGCCCGAACAAGAATTCAAACGGCAAGCAAGGGACCGATGCTCGTTAAAAAAGAATTATTGGATAAAGGTGTCTCAAAACAAATTGCCAGTGAAGCTGCTGAATTGTTCACCTATGAGCAGCAGCATACCAAAGCATCCAAGTGGGTTGAAAAAAAGCTGAATACAAGTAAAAGCAGTTCATTTAAGCAACAAGTTCAGCAACTGCAAGCAACATTAATGCAAAAAGGGTTCACACAGGATGTGATAAAGGATGTGTTGGCAGACGTACAGGAAGAAAAAAGTGACGATGCTGAATGGGATGCAATTGTGAAACAAGGGGAAAAGCTTCTTCGTAAATATCAGCAAAAGCTTGAAGGCTATGAGTTACGTAATAAGATGAAAGAAGGCTTATATCGCAAAGGTTTTACTTTCGATTTGATTGATACATTCTTAGATAATTCGCTTGATGAGTGATAGTTGGGGGTTCGTCCATTAACTCCCCCCAATTCAAGTACGTGATGGAATTATTTATCAATTAATATTTCCTTCCGGCCATCATCTTCCCTGAAAATTTGTTCAGCAACTACTTCAGGCCCTTTTAAGCCTGTTGCATCGGCAACGTGTGTTGAATTATCCCAAAATGGTGTATTCATCCCCCCCATGTAGACCGCTGTAATAGCAATGGAGTCATTTTCCCATTCTTTTTGCAGACTCTCTGTAAACCCTTTAACAGCAAATTTACTTGCACAATAAATTGACTCATTTACTTTCCCGCGGAGACCAGCGGTAGAAATAATCGTCAGGATCCGCCCTTTACTAGCGCGAATGAGCGGAAGAGCAGATTGTACTGTCAAAATCGTACCTTTAACATTTGTGTCTAAGGTTGTTTCGACATCATCAATTGAATAATTCTCTACCTGACCAAAAATACCAATTCCTGCATTATTGATAAAGACATTTAGTTCACCTATTTGTTGAAAAGCTATACTCACTGATGCTGGTTCCTGTACATCACACAGTATAACCTCAGCTTGTCCGCCATTTTTCAGGATATTATTTTGAACCAAATGCAGTTTTGTATCGGTTCTTCCCAATAAAAATACTTTATAATTATTGCTGGCATATTTTATTGCAAGAGCACGTCCCAGACCACTTCCTGCACCTGTAATTGCAACAGTTGGCATATCGTTTCCTCCTAATAAAAGTAAGTATCATTATTTCCATTTTCCTAAACTCTTGGTAAAATGTAAACTGATAGGAAAGGAGTATACAAAAATGGATGTACGATATAGTGATTACTCGCTTGAACAATTGCGAGAGGAAATAGGAAAGTTTAAGGAAAAAGCACAAAAGGCTGAACAGCTTGGTAATATAAGTGAAGTGGCAATCTATGAGCGTAAATTACAGGTTGCGATGGCTTATATGCTTAACCCCGAAGATTTTAAAGCTACAGATATCCATCAATTAAATGGTGATCCTGGTCATAAATTTAAAATAAATTATATAAATGGTGTGTTTGCATGGGGACATCGAGTTAATTTACTAGATGAAACTTATGAAAAGGAAGAAGCAATACCAATTTCACTCTTAGGTGATAAAGTGGAGTGAAAGAAAACAACAGCGCGGAGGTAATCCGTGCTGTTGTTTAAATTGGGTTATTTTCTACATCTAATTTACTTTGCAATTTCTGTTCAGAGAAGATCCATCCAGTATAGGAGGTCATTATCCGCATATTGTCGTCTATTTGTACGACAGCCACAAACGGATAATGCTCATTGGAACGGTATCTAAGATCAATAAATCGTACTTCAGTAAAATCATCATAGTCATTAATTTCCCACCGGTAAACAGGCGAAAATGATAAGAAGGCTGAGATATTTTTATCTTTTTTGGCTAATTTCATTATTTTATTATTCGGTAATTGGATTTTCTCAAACTCTTCCAGAATTTCAATATGGCCGTGTACTACTGAACCTACATAAAATTTATTTGTTGTTGTAATTGCAACCCGCCATTCATTTTGCTTTATAGTAGGAGATGTTGCAATCTCTTCTGTATCCGGAAAATAATCATGGATTTTTTTAACAATATCTTTTTTATCTATATAACGTTTAATATAGTATAGTAAAATTACCGCATAGATGACTGACATGGTGAACCCGGGATTTGCGCCAAGCAGCCAAGCAACTATCCCTCCAATATGGAGCAGGAAAATGTAAGGGTCAAAGGTGTTAATAAAACCTTTTGCAACCCACTTGTCTGTAAATGGACGATATGCTTGTGTTCCGTATGCATTTGGAATATCGACAAGGACGTGGATGATGACAGCTAGAGCAGTCCATGCCCATAAATGTACAAAGTTAACACTTGGAACGACCGCGTGAATAATACCAGCAATTAACACTCCCCACATTAATACAGCTGGAATAGAGTGAGTTGCGCCACGATGGTGACGGATATAAACAGCGTTATTTTTAAGTTTTAAGACAGTATCAAAGTCTGGTGCGTGTGAACCTACAATAGTGCCAACGAGTATGGCATTAAACAATGCAGGATCATTTTGCACGGCAGGATCTAACGTCGCTAGACCGCCGAGTGCAACGCCCATCGCAATATGGGTGCCAGTATCCATAAAACCAGGCCCTCCTAAGACAAAATAATTCGACAAACTTTGGGTGGTGCCTGTCACTTGTCGAAAATACTTTCCACTAAATAATTATAACATAAAGGATGTAAAGGTATGATTGATAAGACATTACAGAATTTTGACATTTATAAATTTCAGGATAATTTAATTAACTGGTATCACGCCAACAAGCGTAATCTCCCATGGCGCAAAGATCAGGACCCATATAAAGTGTGGGTCTCTGAAATAATGCTGCAGAAAACTAAAGTTGATACAGTTATCCCTTATTTTCAACGTTTTATTACAAAGTATCCAACCTTACAAGATTTAGCAGATGCCGACCAACAAGATGTTTTAAAAATATGGGAAGGTCTTGGATATTATTCCCGTGCACGTAACTTACAAAACGCTGTACGCGAAGTTGTTTCTGCATACGAGAGTAAAGTCCCTGCTAATTCAAAAGAATTGGGCGCGTTAAAAGGCGTTGGCCCATATACAAAAGGGGCTATTCTGTCAATTGCTTTCAACCAGCCAGAGCCAGCGGTTGATGGGAACGTGATGCGTGTATTATCACGTGTTTTAAAAATAGAAGACGATATCGCACAGCCTAAAGTGAAAAAGAAATTTGATAGTTTAACAAGAGAAATGATTTCTGATGAAGATCCTTCCTCATTTAACCAAGGAATAATGGAACTTGGTGCCTTAGTCTGTACACCAAAATCACCTATGTGTATGTTATGTCCCATCCAAGAGCAATGCAGGGCATTTGACGAAGGTATTGAACAACAATTACCAATAAAATCAAAGGCTAAAAAACAGAAGACAATTCCATATGTCGTATTATTAATTCGGAATGAAAAGAATCAATACTTGATTGAAAAGCGTTCTGAAACAGGCCTTCTTGCCAACATGTGGCAATTCCCAATGGTGCCAATAGATGAAATCGGAATGGACCACATTGAAAGTTGGATAAATATGGAGTACGGTGTTCAGGTTAACTTAGGGAATAAAAAAGGGAAATTAAAGCATGTTTTTTCTCATCTCATATGGCAACTCGATATTTTCGAAGCAACTACAGAAAGTGTTAAAGCTGATGACAGTAGGATTGAATTGGTTGATTCTAACGAGTTAAATGATTACCCGTTCCCGGTCTCTCATCAAAAGATGATGAAGTATATGCGTGAAGATTGAGCTGCCATCTAATGTGGCAGCTTTACTTATGGGGTTGGAGCGGATTAAGAGTGTTGTTCAAGCAAAAGGATATTAGAGAGTCGCTATTGTTATACTGTGCAACGTATATATGCAGAAAATTTACGCCACACTGGAAATGGACTTCTCTTTCATGGGTTTACGCTGAGGCTCTTTCCTTGAAAGGAACGCTCTCCGTGGGATCACATCGATTTTGTTTTCTTGCAGAAGTCTCCATATATTTCCTTCACTGGCATGACATTTTATTGGAGAGTAGGGCTACTCTTGCGTGTAATCGCTAGAAACGGTCGCGTAATGTGACCATCGCCGGTGCTAGAACGTCCTGTTCGTCAAAGTAACAGCTGAAGATCTAGTAGGAGGAACGGTTAATTCTTCCGAGGAAGCTAAACCGTTGCCCGCGAAAAGCGACTATCCGAATTGAAATTAAACACGCTGCAGTATCGCAGTTTATATCAAATCAATTTTTAGAAAACAGCTAAAGTAAAACGATTATCCTCTTCTATGCATTTCATCATTTATTTCCTGTAAAATAGACAGTCCCTCTGAATTCACATATGGTAGAAGCTGTGAAAGTGCATGCTGAAAATAATCCAATTCATTATTATTCCACTGTGTTTTACTTATCATTGATAATTCGGCGAAATCTCTTGGTGTATCCATTTGTAAAACCTCCGTTAATCAATACTTGTCCTAATAATATATGTAAAAAAACATTCCCTATACCAAGTTGGCATTTAATCCCAATTAAAGTTAATTTTAACTACAGTTATTCTGGATAACAATTTAAATAATGGAGAAATTAATTGATGCGGAGGTGATACTGATGGCTAAGCAACAACAACCTAACAAAACAGCTGCTGGAACAAACGTTCAAAAAGTAAAACAACAAAACCAGCAAGCAGCACAAGGGCAAGGTCAGTACGGTACTGAATTTGCATCTGAAACAAATGCTCAAGAAGTTAGAAAGCAGAATCAACAATCTAAGCAAAAGAAAAAATAACGGACTACCCCCACGATTTTTAGACACAAAAGAGCTTCCTGCCCAGGAAGCTCTTTTTTTGCAGTTAAGAAACCAACATGGCTCCCAAACACGCAGGCACCTGCATAAAGGAAACTATACCTCTGGCTTTGCCTAGAGACTTGCCAAATCGGTAAGTATTCTTTCGGCTTACCCGCGGTCAATAATAAAGAGACTTTCTTTTAACTTATATGCGTATGCGCTATTGCTTTATCTATACTTTTCTTGGCCTTATAATAAAAGAAAATGAGATGTGATTTGAAGGAGAGATAGAATGTCCGGTCCAAAAGCAGGGTCTAAGATGAAGATACAAAGCTACAAACATAATGGACAACTACACCGTGTGTGGGAAAACAGTCTTGTTTTAAAGGGAACAGAGCTGATTGTCATTGGAGCAAACGATAAAACCACGGTAAAAGAAAGCGACGGCAGGACTTGGATAACACGTGAACCAGCTATATCTTATTTTCATTCAAAATATTGGTTTAATATTATAGGTATGCTCCGGAATGATGGGATACACTATTATTGTAATATCAGTTCACCATTTGTATATGATAATGAGGCACTAAAGTATATTGACTATGATTTAGATGTGAAAGTATTCCCTGATATGACTTATAATTTGCTTGATGAGGATGAGTACGAAGAACATAGAAAGCAAATGAATTATTCTGCTATTCTGGACCGTATTTTACACAACAATCTCGACAATTTATTGCATTGGGTCAGACAACGCAAAGGTCCATTCTCCCCAGACTTTATCGATCAGTGGTATGAACGGTATTTAACGTATCGGAGATAAACCGATTAATTGAATTCGTACCAGTAAAGTCTTATAATGCAGAAAGTGTGTCAAAAATGCCTTTGTTATAACAAGATAGCAAGGCTTGCCAATTCAAGTCTTAAATAAGGAAGCGAAGTATATGAGTAGTACTAAAGAATATTTACAGTTTGTAAAACCATATAAATGGAAAATACTTTGGACGATACTCATAGGTATCGTGAAATTCGGTATCCCATTGTTAATGCCATTAGTTTTAAAATATGTCATTGATGATATTATTAATGCAGAAGATATGACAGATGCTGCCAAACTCAATGATCTCTTCTGGTTAATGGGTGGAGCTTTTGTAATATTTCTTGTTTTACGTCCCCCCATTGAATATATTCGACAATATATGGCGCAATGGGTAGGTAATACAATCCTTTATGACATAAGGGATAAGCTGTTTGACCACATTCAAAAACTTAGTCTCCGGTTCTATTCTAAGACAAAAACCGGGGAAATTATTTCCCGGGTAATACATGATGTCGAACAAACAAAAACTTTCGTGATTACTGGCTTAATGAATATTTGGCTAGATATGATTACCATATTAATTGCACTTATAATTATGTTAACGATGAATGTTTGGCTAACACTTGTATCGATTATGTTATTCCCGTTATACGGATTTTCTGTTAAGTACTTTTATGGAAAACTTAGGCGTTTAACACGTGAACGTTCACAGTCGCTTGCAGAAGTTCAGGGCCATTTACATGAGCGCGTACAAGGTATTCCAGTTACACGTAGTTTTGCCTTAGAAGAATATGAGCAGGATCAATTTAACTCCCGGAATGATAATTTCTTACAAAAAGCATTGAATCATACAAACTGGAATGCAAAGACATTTGCAGTAATGAACACGATCACTGATCTTGCGCCCTTATTAGTTATTGCATTCGCCGGGTATCAGGTGATTAGCGGCACTCTGACTATGGGGACGATGGTTGCGTTTGTTGGGTATATGGAAAGAGTATATAGCCCATTACGCCGACTTGTAAGCTCATCAACTGTTCTAACACAGTCGATTGCATCTATTGACCGTGTTTTCGAGTTTATGAACGAAAAATATGACATTGTCGATAAGGTCGATGCTAAGCAGCTTGGTCGTGTTGATGGGAAAATTGATATCGAGAATGTCTCGTTCCAGTATGAAGAAGAGGAAGAAGAAGTATTACGCAACGTTTCTTTAAATGTTCGACAGGGAGAGACGATAGCGTTTGTTGGGATGAGTGGTGGAGGGAAGTCAACCCTCATCAGCCTTATTCCGCGGTTTTATGATGTAACAAATGGGTCGATAAAAATTGATGGTAATGATATCAGAGATGTTAAGGCAAGGACATTACGTGATAACGTCGGAATGGTCTTACAAGATAATACATTGTTTAGTGAATCTATAGCAATGAATATTCGGATGGGAAATCCTAATGCAACTGATGAGGAGGTTATTGCCGCTGCAAGGGCTGCAAATGCTCATGACTTTATTGAAGGATTAATTCATGGCTATGAAACACTTGTCGGTGAACGTGGTGTTAAACTTTCTGGCGGGCAAAAACAACGCATCGCAATTGCACGAGTATTTTTAAAGAACCCGCCTATCCTGATTTTTGACGAGGCGACCTCCGCGCTTGATTTGGAAAGTGAACACACCATTCAGGAAGCAGTCGAAAAACTGGCATCCGAGCGAACGACATTTATTGTGGCGCACCGATTAGCAACAATCACCCATGCTGACCGAATTGTCGTCATCGAAAACGGTGAAATTCAGGAGAGTGGATCCCACGCTGAATTAATGAGACGAAAAGGGAACTATTATAATTTGTATCAGGTTCAAAACCTGGATGATCATGAATATACCGGCACGTAATTATGGGAAAGCTCCTTCACATTTGATTGTGGAGGAGCTTTTTGGTAGATAGCCACATTGGGTTCAAAATTAAGAGTGTAACTACTTTCTATTGCATACGTGCAATAACTGTTTATGATTTTGCTTCAGAGGAAGCTGAAGCGTTACCCTAAGGTGCACGTATCGTATTTCCTGAGCGGAGCGGTATATGTTTTGTCATAATAATATCTACTGAGACATTAAATAACTTACCTTACTAAAAGAGTGAATAAAAAATGTAGCTGGGACAAAAGATTTAAGTCAAAGTAAAATCCGAACTATGATTCAAATTCTTGAAATAGAATTTGAATTAGTTCGGATTTTTTGTTGCAGATTAGATATAAAATGCGAAGTAACTATGGGAGTCCTATTGGAAGCATTTAGTGAGGCTTCCTAACGACGCAGTTGGAATATACTCGCTTTCCGTGGGCTCACCACGAGCCTCCTCGCTCGCAAAGAACGCTCCCTGTGGGGTCTCTTTGGATCGCTGTCCCACAGGAGTCTCGCATATTCCAACTGCTAGTTTAGTGGTATAAAATCTTTTTTTAAAGTTCTTGTGAGCAAAACCAAGCGGAGGAAATACACGTAGACTCCTGTGGGAGCTGAGGCCTAGGAGGCAGTCCGATGGAATAAATTCTGTGAATATATATGCATTCACACTGAATTATTAATGTATAATCCACCGTATTTTGAATAAATATTCGGCAATTTCACTTCGTCGGACAGCCTCCTAGATGAGACTACGCAGCGACGTAGGAGCAAGGAAGCTCATCAGCCGCCCACGGAAAGCGAAGTGTATTTCCGGAGCGGAATAATAGCATTCAAAACTTTTTAAATGTAGTTCGCATTTTATATCTATTACGTATTAGAATCAACCATTGCTAATGAACGTTCCAAACAACTTATCCTGTTATTATTCGTCTTTAAAGTAGAAGCTTTTAGTTATGTACTAGCTTCATTAAATCTAAGTTACTTACCAGCCATTACATGAAACGCATGTCCAACAGCATCAATTGTTTTGTCGATATCCTCTTCAGTGTGTTCGGTAGTTAAAAACCATACCTCGAATTTTGATGGGGCCAAATTAATACCTTGATCAAGCATCAACTTGAAGAACTGGGCAAATGACTCACCGTCACTTGCTTCAGCCTGATCATAATTTGTTATTTCACCGTCACCAAAATAGACAGTTAATGCGCCATATAATCTGTTTACAGAAATTGGAACACCATTCACAGAAGCCTTTTGCAATATTCCTGCTTCCAATCGAGCACCTAGTTGATCCAATTTTTCATAGATACCGTCTTCTTGTAATATTTCCAGGCAAGCGATTCCTGCTGCCATGGATGCAGGATTACCGGCCATTGTACCGGCTTGGTATGCTGGTCCAAGTGGCGCGACTTGTTCCATTATATCCTGACGGCCGCCATATGCACCGATTGGCAGTCCACCACCAATAATTTTACCCATAGCAGTCATATCTGGCTCTATTCCATAGACTTGCTGTGCACTTCCGTAGGTAAATCGAAATGCGGTTATTACTTCATCGTATATTACTAACGCATCTTTATTATGTGTTATGTCATTGACAGCTTGCAGGAAGCCTTCATGTGGCTCGACAATTCCAAAGTTACCAACAATTGGTTCCACTAAGACGGCAGCAATCTGGTCACCCCAACGGTCCATCGCAGCTTTAAAAGCCTCAAGATTATTAAAGGGAACAGTGATGACATCTTCAGCTACAGCCTTTGGAATACCTGCTGAATCAGGAGTTCCTAATGTCGCTGGTCCAGAACCTGCTTCAACCAGCACTGAATCAAAGTGACCGTGGTAGCAGCCGGCAAATTTAATAACCTTGTTTCTATTTGTATACGCACGGGCGACACGGATTGTAGTCATTACTGCTTCCGTTCCTGAATTGACAAAACGGACTTTTTCTAGTGATGGAATAGCAGATTTAAGCATTTTGGCAAATTGATTTTCCAGTCTTGTCGGCGTACCGTAAAGAACACCATTTGTTGCAGCGTGAGAAATAGCTTCGGCAATATGTGGATGGGCATGTCCCGTAATAATCGGACCATACGCCGCTAAGTAGTCGATATAGCTGTTGTCGTCAACATCCCAGAAATGAGCGCCTTTAGCATGTTCCATGTAAACTGGTGTGCCACCACCAACTCCTTTGTAAGCGCGGGACGGTGAGTTTACACCACCGACAATATGTTCAAGTGCTTCGTTATGTAATTCATTTGATTTTGAGTAATCCATTACTTGATGCCTCCTAAATTACGTTAAATTTTAGCCTTGCTAGTTAGAATGTTATAAATGGAATTCATATTTTATGGGTAGCAGCCTTTGAAGCCTATTTATATCCTACCGTATTAATCCCGAAAAATAAATGACTAATGAACAGTCGGATAAGCATATGTATATCATAGAGCGGGGGATATTATGGGCTTATTTCTATGGATTGTTATAATAGGTATATGTTTTATTTTGCTTGCTAGCCTTGTTGATTTTATTCGTGGTGGAAAGTTGCGAGTTAACATGCAGATGCGGGAAAGCCGATTTTCTGCTGAGATTTTTTACACGCTGTTAATTATTTATCTTATCGTGATTATCGGGTTTGGACTTATCTATTTTATTTTATCCATTAACAATATTTTGCTAGTTGAGAATGGGGAACTAAGGAAAGTAAGTATTATCGGTTCTGCCATTCATTCGCTCTATTTTAGTGGAGTAACGTTACTTACTATTGGGTATGGTGATATTACACCAATTGGCATAGGACGTTTCATTGCTTTGATACAGGCGCTAATTGGCTATATTCTCCCGACTGCATTTGTACTGCGCCTGGTACAGTCAAATCAGGAAAATAGAGACGAGTAGGCTGATATGCTATAGTGGAGTTAATCGGAAAAATTATGGAGGGATATAACAATGAGTGTAGAAATAGGCAAACAAGCGCCAGATTTCACATTACCAAGTCAGGATGGAAAAGAAGTTAGCTTATCCGACTTTAAAGGAAAACATGTTGTGCTTTATTTTTACCCGAAAGATATGACACCAGGATGCACAACAGAAGCTTGCGATTTCCGTGATGCACAAGAGAGCTTTAGCGAGCTTAATGCAGTTATCATAGGAGTTAGCCCTGATCCAGTTGAACAACACCAGAAATTTATCGATAAGCATGATCTTCCATTTTTACTATTGGCAGATGAAGATCATAAGGTAGCTGAAGACTATGATGCTTGGAAGCTGAAGAAGAACTTTGGCAAAGAAAGCTATGGTATCGAGCGGTCAACGTTCATCATTGATGAGGAAGGCAATCTTCAACAGGAGTACCGTAAAGTAAAAGTTGAAGGTCATGTTGAAAAAGCGTTGGAGTTTATCCGGGAAAATAAATGATATAAGCAGAGGCAGTCCATAACGAATGGGCTGCTTTCTTAGTATATTTTGTATTTACAGTTATACAAGCCTACTTTGTAGAATAAAATGTAGTGACTACAAATATAAGTGGGGTGTATTACTATGGAAGCTCGACAAAATGTTCGGTCTGAATCAGCGTCTTATACGCATATTAATATATTTTTTATTGTAAAACGTATTGTAGATATAGTGGGAAGTCTTATACTGATACTTATTTTGTGGCCATGGCTATTACTAATTAGTTATCGAATTATAAAAAAAGATGGGCGACCAGTACTATTTCGACAGGTTCGTATGGGAAAAGATAACCGCACTTTTTTAATAAGAAAGTTCCGTACGCTGACAAATCCGTCCAAGGTAATTCGTTCCTTACCACCCCATCCATTTCCAAAATCATGGAATAATGGGGTTCCGGACCAGTTTAATTTTAATCGTGACCCATATCAAAACGTGACTCACACTGGCAGGTGGTTAAAAAAGTACTATATTGATCGGCTCCCTCTACTATATAATGTATTGAAGGGAGATATGAGTCTTGTGGGACCAAGCCCGGAAATTATAGAAATTGTTGAATACTATAATAGTCATCAGGCACAACGGCTGCGCGTCAAACCTGGAATAACCGGTTTTGCTCAAGTAAATGGGAATTCAAATCAAAATCATGATCAGAAAATAAGGGATGATCTGTTTTATATCAAAAATTGTTCCCTCAAATTTGATATGATTATACTGTACCGTACAAGTAAACATATTTTCATTAATGGAAATTTTAAAAGAAAACGGTTACTATAGAAGTAGACTAGACATAGGAGGTATTGGGCTAGGTGATATTATCTTCAGCAAAACTATCAGACAAACATAAAACAAAACTTAACGAAAAATATCCAGATGAAACGTTCATTTTCTGTAAGAATATGGATGAGGCTAAACAGCATTTAGATAAAGCGGAGATTTTACTAACATATGGTGAAGATCTTACACCAAATATAATCAGACAGGCAACACAGTTGAAATGGATTATGGTAATTTCAGCTGGAATGGACGAAATGCCATTCGAAGCAATTCGTCAAAAAGGTATTCTTGTTACTAACGCAAAAGGAATACATAAACAACCAATGGCAGAGTATGCTATTTTCTCACTGCTTCAAGTATACCGTCAGGGCAAACAGCTAACCCAAAACGAGGCAGAGAATAAATGGGACAGATCAGTCCGGATGAAGGAAATCACCGGCAAAACGATGCTGGTTGCCGGAACAGGTGCGATTGGACAGGAAGTAGCAAGGCTTGCAAAAGCATTTCAAATGAAAACATATGGCATTTCCAGAAGTGGCAGTCCAATAGAGTATTTTGATTATAATTTTACAAATGAATCAATGGAAGAAGTATTGCCGGAAGCCGATTTTATAGTAACTGTTTTACCAAGCACATCGGAAACGAAGGACTTTTTTACAATTGAACATTTTCAAATGATGTCTAACCATGCAGTGTTTTTAAACATGGGTCGAGGAGACGCTGTTCGTGGTAATGACATTTTAAAAGCAATACGAGAAAAGGAAATAGCTCATGCCGTGCTGGATGTATTTGAAACGGAACCACTTCCAGAAGATCATCCGTTCTGGGAGGAAGAAAATGTAACAGTAACACCACACCTGTCAGGCATATCACCACATTACCAGACTCGTGCATTGGATATTTTTGATACAAACCTTCAAACATATCTGGATAATCGCAATGATTTTGTTAATAAAATTGATGTAACCAGGGGGTATTAAGATGCGAATCTATACTAGAAAAGGCGATAAGGGAACAACCTCGTTAATTTATGGTCAGCGTGTACCAAAAGATGATTTACGTGTTGAAGCTTACGGAACATGTGATGAGGCGAACTCGATGATAGGGTTGGCGTTGAGTTTTCTTGATAAAGAAGATTGGTCGGAAAAGGACGCGTTTTTGGAAAAAATGCACCGCATTCAAACGATTTTATTTCACGTTGGGGCGGAGCTTGCAACACCTAAGGACAAGGAAGTAACCTGGAAGTTGAAAAAAGAGCATATTCAGGAGCTTGAAGATCAGATTGATGAATGGGATAAAACCCTTGAGCCGTTAAGAAACTTTATTCTACCGTCGGGACATAGTGCATCCAGTGCATTACACACAGCTAGAACTGTGGCAAGGAGAGCGGAACGTACAGCAGTTCGAATGGGCGATGAGGCTCTTAATCCACTTGTTGTATCGTATTTAAATCGTTTATCCGACTTTTTATTTGTTGCAGCCAGGTACGTTAATCAAAGCTTGAATGGAAATGAAATACCATTAAAAGCAGACATCTAATTGATATAAAAACGGGCGCTTTTCAAATATTGGAATCGTTCGTTTTTTCTTTTCAGGTTATAATAACTTTAAAGTTCCAATATACTTATATTGACAGAATACTGTATGAGCAGGTAAACTAATTATAAAGATTATAATATAAGAATATTATTAGTTTCGACCATATAATTGAAAGTGAGGTGCATGACGGTGTCTGAAAATAAATTAAATGAAGCCATTAATACGTTGAAAGACTCTGGCGTTCGGATTACACCACAACGTCATGCCGTTCTTGACTATCTTCTTAACTCGATGATTCATCCGACAGCTGATGATATTTATAAAGCTTTGGAAGGAAAATTTCCAAATATGAGTGTTGCTACAGTCTACAATAACTTACGTGTATTGCGTGAGATAGGACTTGTTCGTGAACTTACTTATGGAGATTCCTCAAGCCGATTTGACTGCAATACAACCGATCACTACCATATTATTTGTGACGCATGTGGCAAGATAGTTGATTTCCATTATCCAACTTTGGATGAAGTGGAATCGTTGGCTGAGCAGGTAACAGGTTTTGATGTTAGTCATCACCGAATGGAAATATACGGTAAATGTGAAGGCTGCCAACAAGTACAAACACAAAAGCACTAATAAAAAATTCCAGCTGTCTAATTAGAGGCAGCAGGAATTTTTATTCTAATCAAATCTGACTTCAACCCATTTTCGTACACTATTTATAAGCCATACCTTCGAACATAAATAAATCTCTTCTATTAATATCTTTCGTTCCATAATAATGCCTTCTTCTAATAAGTATTTCCGATACGTTCCAGCTAATAATCCGCAATCAACAGGTGGTGTATATAGCCTTCCATTCAATTCGATTACTACATTGCCAATGGTAAACTCCGTTACTTCACGTTCCTCATTCCATAGCAGTACATCAAATACACCAGTCTTGTCGAATTTTTCATATACTGTACGATTCGTTGTTTTATGGTACAAAAACCCATCCTGTTTGTTGATAGGATTAGGTGCCAATTTTACATATACAAGTTTATCCAGGGTTGTAGCAACATTGTTTTCTATAGAGGTCTCTCCGTTTGCTGATACGAGTACACGTACGCGATATTGCCCTTTAGAAAGCGACTCTGCAAATTTAATCAATCTCTTCCTTATCTGCGCTAAATCAATCTGAAAGTTAAAGTAGGAAGCTGAATCTTCCAGACGCTCTAAGTGGTAATCTAAAACGATATATTCCCCATCTCTTAATCCTAACGTTTCGAGAAGTTGAAACTCACATTTGTCCATCGTTAACAGTTTTGTTTTATGTAGAATTTCTTCATATTCACCTTGTTTAGTGGAATCCCAAGTGATACCACCACCTACGCCGTATTGAGCACTGCCATCTCGATGATCAATCATGACTGTCCGAATCGGCACGTTAAAAATTGCTTCTTGATCAGGGGTGATATAACCCATTGTACCGCAATAAACCTCACGAGGTGAATCTTCTAAAGCAGAAATAATCTTCATTGTACTTGCTTTTGGAGCGCCGGTTATAGATCCGCATGGGAATAGCGCGTTAAATACATCGACTATTCTTGTGCCTTCCTTAACGTCTGCAGTTATTGTTGAGGTCATTTGATAAACGGTGGGATATTTCTCTATTGAATACAGACTTGGTACCTTTACAGAACCTGGCTTCGCAATCATACCCAGGTCATTACGCAACAAGTCAACAATCATTACGTTTTCAGCCCGGTTCTTTTCTGATTGGTGAAGCCATTCGGCATTTTTGAGATCCTCACTGTATGATTTTCCTCGCTCGACGGTACCCTTCATTGGTTTAGTTGTGATTTTTCCATTTCGCATTTTAAAAAATAATTCTGGAGAAGCGGATAAAATGGAGAAATCACCAAGATCCATATACGCACTGTAATCTGAGGTTTGTGCACTGGCCAAATCGTTATAGAAAGCAGTCGTATCTCCTTTGAATTCAGATTCCATACGAATTGTATAATTGACTTGATATGTCTCACCTATTTTAATATGATTTTTTATTCTATCAATATTGGAATTATATTCTTCAATACTTACAGTTGGTTTCCATTCGCTAACATTATAGGAAGCCTTGTCGTTTTCTATTTCATGAAGTGACTCCTTAAAAATCCCGAACCAAAGTAACGGCATTTTTGAATCTGAATTAACCTGGTAGGCATTATCGAAGGCTGGTGCGGCTTCATAAGACATATATCCTGCTGCATAAAATCCAGAATCAATAGCTTTCTGTACCTTTTCCAGTGCCGGCTTTACTTCTTCAAGGCATGTAGCATCGATGATTTCCATTGGGTTCTGGAAACGTATCGGATTTTTCTTTCCATTATGATCAGTAAAATCAAACGTTAATCTGCACATAAGCTATCGCTCATTCCTTTCAGCAAATAAATTCCCAAAAGTTGAGGTCCATAATCTCTACGACTGCATCACGAAGCACCTGAGTATATTTGATAAAATGTACATCAGTCATATTCACCAATTACTAATGTCATGTTGACCGTCCTCTTGTCAGCACTATTATAGCAAAAACCCGTTAAAAAAATCCGCCATAGTGACGGATTATTCGTTATTTTTTTGCATTATCTTTTGCTTCTTTTCGATATTTTCTTGTATTGTACTTTTCATCGAATTCTTTGCCTTCCAAATCCTTATCAAGTGTTAATGGTTCTTTACAGTGCATACAAGCATCAACACGGCCAAGCATTTTTGTTGGATTCTCGCAGTTTGGACAAATGATTGGAACAGCCTTGGTTGATAACATGCCAATCCAGAAATAGACGACACAGCTGAAAACCACAAATAATACACCTATTAGAAAGAATGTTACCATTAACCATTCAATTTTCTTTGTTAAGATCCCTCCATACATGAAGGCAAATCCGATGAATATCTGAATTAGAGCAAAAGACCGGATTTTATTAATTTTACTTGAATAGACTAATTGTTGCGCCATGTTTGTCCTCCTTATATGTTACATGGGTAGTATAGCATATTTTAATATATTTTTTGATTTTAAAAAAAGGATTTCACAAAAATATAACGAAATATATAGTATTCAGGTAAATGGAGGATTCGTGACATGGAAGATTTATTAAGACCGATTTATCAAGAACGTGCTGGGGACATAAGCACATTAGGGATAGTTATAATAGAAAGAACAAAGCCAAACAGCCCGATTACAGATAATTTCGATGTTATATTACTGATTATAGTTGACGAAGCTGAAAACAAGTGGCAGGAAAAACACTATGAATTCGATGGCAAAATTGCAGCAATGCATACGGTGACGGAAAATTTATTAATGGAATGGATAGATACAAGTGGTTACCGAAAAGCAGTCGAGTGGGTGATTAATGGAAAAGTTATCTTTGATCGGAACGAATACCTTTCGCAGTTAAAAGATCAACTGAGAAACTTTCCACATGAAAAAAGAGACTTACGTAAAGCGATGGAATTCGGTAAGCTAGTTAAAAGTTACAGTGAAGTAAAGGATCTTTACGCATCAGAACAGTTCAAAGATGCATACAGCAGAATGGTACACTCACTTCATTATTTAGCCAGGCTTGCAGTAATTGAAAAAGGATACCATCCTGAAGTTACACTATGGAACCAAGTAAGACAAATAGATCCTGAAGTGTATAAACTATATGACGAATTAATACAAAGTGATGAAGCTATTTCTAAACGGCTGCAACTGATGATAATAGCTTCGGACTTTGTGATTAGTACGAGAGCAGAAGTATCTGCAAGACATTTATTGAGCATTATGGAATCTAAAGAAGGTGGCTGGTCATATGGTGAACTGAAACAGAATGGCAAAGTTTCTCCATATCAGTTAGACCTGACTGCAATGCTTGGCTATCTGACTGAGAAAGGAATTCTTATTGCAGAAAGAATTCAAACAAAAGGTGCAGGCGTATATCAACGGAAATATCGAATAAATGATTAGGGATTGAGTAGATGAATATTTACCGTAATTTATAGATTTAATAATTGGTATACGGGCTATAGTTCACATGGTTAGAACTGTAGCCCTTCTATTTTGTAATTCTTACTATAGTTTGGATAAGATTATTGTTGACTTTAAAAATTAGCCATGATAAAGTTAATTCTGTCGCAAAAATTCATAGCGAATTTCACCGGCAAAATTTCATTAAAATTTTCCTTGATTAAGAAAAGAAATCGTGGTAAATTAAATAACGTTGCTCATTTAAAAGTATTCAGCAACGCAAACATCTTTAAAATTAATCAATTAAATTATTGACATTATCTTTAAAAGATGGTATATTTAAAAAGTCGCCATTTTGAGAGGCGGCAACGAAATTTGCTCCTTGAAAACTGAACAAAACAACCAGTATGTCAAGAAAACAGGTTAAAAGTTAAACTTTTAAACCCTGATTTCAATTTTTAAAGCTAAGAC
>JBDNGJ010000012.1:0-2752 GCA_041689365.1 Virgibacillus sp. | reverse complement strand
TTATCTGACAACTAACAGAAACACTGTTGTTACAGGTATTTAGCTTACTACATGAATTTAACACAATCTTGTCTTTAGAGAACTCAATAGGGTAAATGCAGGTGCAGCATATATTCAGGAGGTGGATATTTATTGTCAATACCGAGGATATTACATTACCCAGGAAGTAAATGGAGTATGGCCAGTTGGATTATCAGTCATATGCCAGACCACAAAACATATTTAGAGCCTTTTTTCGGATCTGGGGCAGTGTTATTTAATAAATCAAAATCACCAATCGAAACTGTAAACGATTTAGATTCAAGTGTAGTTAATTTATTTAAAGTTATTCGCGATAATCCTGAAGAATTAGCATACAAAATAAGATTTACACCACTATCGAGAGAAGAGTACTATCTATCCTATGAAAAACCAACTGGTGAGGATGTAGAAGATGCTCGAAGGTTTTTAGTTAGGTGTTGGCAAGCAATTGGTGGGAAAACAAGTGATAAAACAGGATGGAGAAGCCTAATATCTTCAAACGGGCCCGATACAGCTAAAGATTGGGGAAGGCTTCCAGATAAATTATTAATGGTTACCAACCGATTGAAACAAATTCAGATTGAAAATCAACCAGCTGGTAAGTTAATCGAGAGATATAAGCGGTCTGATGTTTTGATTTATGCTGATCCACCTTACATTTTAGAAACAAGAACAAAACGGCATTATAAACATGAAATGGATATAGATGGACATATTGATTTATTGAAACAGTTAAGTCACCATCCTGGACCCGTATTATTGTCAGGATACAATCATGATCTGTATAACGATTATCTTAAAGGATGGCATAAAGAGATAATTAATGTTTTAGCTGAAGCGGGCGCTAAAAGACAAGAAGTCCTTTGGATAAATCCAACTGCAGCAAAACACGGTTATTTTCAAGAAACGTTATTTAATTAGTAAAGGGGGCATTAATTTGAATCAATCTACACTAAAACCAAAGAAGATAACATTCAAACATGCTGAATCAGAATGGTATAACTATCACCACACATTAAAGGAGATTGCTAAATTAAGAGAAGGCATCAAGTATCCATTCGATGAAGATCCAGAGGACCCAACAATAGTTAAGGGAGCCAATTCAGTTAGAACTCCTGGAAATCCAACGCAACGTATTGCAACACGATTAACTACCAGTAAGCAGCTGAGTTATTTAACGGAAGTAGCAGAAGCGGTTGAACAGGTTTATAACGCATTGCCTGATGATTATAAGAAGTTGGTCCAGCTGAGGTACTGGTCGAAAAGTAAAGATTTGACTTGGGATAGTTTATCGTTGGAATTGAATGTAAGTAGAAGGCAAGCATTGTATTGGAGAAAAGAAATCATACAAGCGACTGTTGAAGTCCTTGGGTGGAGATAGATAATGCGAATTAAAAATAGGAGGAGTTATAAAATGCAATACTTTGAAATTAATGAACCGTATTACGCTTTGTTAAAAGCTGTAGATGATGAGGATGCAACCAATAAATACATTGAAGTTGTAGCAGGTAGTGAAGAAGAGTTTGAAGAGATTCACGAAAATATGAATTCGAAAGATGAAAGTTATGTGTGGAAGAAGCTCGCTTTTCTTCCTAACAAGGAATCTTATCCAACCGTGGGAGATTTAAAAAAAGCAGTAACTGAAGAAGTCACAGATATATTGTTGATAGACGGATCGCTGCTTTAATTCACATTCCAACTAAACTTTGCACTAACTTTGCACTTTTGGGTCGCTAATAGGTGTTATTATGATATTGTGGAAGAGTCATATTAATTTCTACCTCCCAACAGTTTACTTTATGTCGAAAGTGAACACTTGGCACTCACATTTGTGGGTGTCTTTTTTGTAGATTTGGCAGGAAATCACTCTTCTTCTGGTGAATATTGTTTAAATAGGGGGAGGTGATGGAATGTCTAAATACGATGATTTAGCAGATAAAATTAAATTTGATCCATTAAAAACAGGTGAAATAAAAAGACCGGATTTTTCAAACATGGTAGACACCGATCAAATGGAAAAAGAAATTCAAGAAACATTGAAAGAGAAAGAGGAATATAAGCAATCAGTGTTGAATACTTTGAAAAATATAGAAAACAACACTGCTGATATTGGGTCATTGATTTCTTTAGTTCAACAGAGTAACGAGAATCAAGAGGAAGTTCTTGATGTTATACAAAGCATAATGGAAATAAGTACTGCAAAGACAATTGAAGAAGCTGATAGTAAGTATAGACATGTAATGGATAAGGCTAACAAATTGAATAGTGACGTAAAAACTATTGATGGTTTGATAACTCATGGAAAAATGTTATGGATTGGAGTAAAAATGTATTTTGAAAATCCACAATAAATATTAAGGACATCTCACTGAGGTGTCTTTTTTTATATGGTTTTAAGGGTAAAGCATATCCAATCTGATTATGCTTAGTAGCGGTGATGCGAAGTAAGCGGGTAATGCCGGGCATATGAATAAATCGCAGGGGTGGGAGCGAGTGGATATAGAAATATTATGACTGAAGTATAGATAAATAAAAAATCCTCAAAAGCCCCAGTTTTTGGGGCTTTCATTTTAAGTGATTACTGATTGAAATAATCTAATGAGGACAAATTGGACCAATTTAAAGAATCAATCGGTTTTATAGGTTGTATCTTCTTAATTGATTTTACTGGCTTTATCTTTTTAATGCTCTTTATAGGCTTTATAGCTTTTATCGGTTTTATAGGTCCACT
>JBDNGJ010000011.1:0-6796 GCA_041689365.1 Virgibacillus sp. | reverse complement strand
TTAGCTTAAGTACAAAAGTTCACAAAGAATCTTTATAAGTAACAAAAAAAGGTGTCAACAAAGAACCAATAATAAAAATAAAAAGAGCTATGCTAAGTGTCAAAAGAATGTTGTTAAAAGGGGATAGGAAATTACCGAAAATAAGCATTGGAAGAATAGTAAAAGAGACAAAAATGAACCTGCCAGGAATTGTTATCTTATGTGTCGTACCACACTCGTTACATTTAATAGGTTTATAATTCCACCAGAAGGATTTATAGATTTCACTCCAACTAAATTGTGCATAGCACTTCTCGCATTTTTGCAAAACAAAATCACCTCCACTATAATTTCTAAGTTTTCAAAGGTATTGTATTCTTACTTCTCCTTGTTCAACATAAGCATCCGTTTGTTGAATACCTAACTTAATCATTAGCCTTGGTTTGTTTTTTAGTACCATCGATTTTATGGTTTAAAAGATAGACTTTCGCTGCGAATTTCAAAATATCAATCAAAATCCCTGGAATAATGGCTGTGAAAAATAGAATAAAACTGCCTGTAAACACAGACATAAAAGTACCGCTAATACCAAAAATAATTGTAATGAAAAAGATGTTTATACATTCCTCATAAGATAAATTTCGACTAAAGACATTTTCATTCATATTATCCTCTCCCCCATGAATTTCACCTTAAATACTAAATGTACTATTAAATTATTCTGTTGCGTTAACTCATTAAGAACAGGCAAAAATTATAATACCTTCTTCAACTTTTGCACCCGTTTGTTTAATAAGGTTTTAATTGTTCAAGTATATCTTTCCAGTGATTTAGGTAAAGTAAATGTCCTTCCTCTGGATAGAAGTAAACCTCGGAATTAGGCAATGCTTTATCAAAAAAATACCCCATTTCAATAGGTACATTTTTATCTTCTTCCCCTTGCCATATGTAAACTTTGGTTTTTATCTCTTCTAACGCAAATCCCCATGGCTTTATTAATGATTTTAAATCGCCATAGTGTCCTTTCATTCCTTGACGATAGGCTTCTTTCATATCTTCTAGAAAAACTTTATGAATTTCGGGCTTCTTCACAATATTTTGGTCACTAATGGAAAAGCCCTCCATGAATTTATCAAGTTGCTTTTCTGGTTCTCTTACTGACGACTTTGCTATCGATTTTAAAACTACTTTTAAAAGCCATGGTGCTTTCATAGCCATCCAAAATCCAATTTTATTTGAACTTGACATATTTCTGGTTAATTCCTTATTTAAATCTATGGGAGCAAAACCACTAACTATCCCACATTTCTCAACCACATTATCTAACTTGTATGTGCAACTTAAGGCATAAGGTGCTCCCCCTGAGACACTCAAAATACTAAATTTGTCTATACCATTGTACTCAATAAATTCTTTAACATCCTCTGACCATTCTAAAACAGTCCGTTCTTCTACAGCATCAGATAATCCATAACCCGGACGTTCTAACGTAATTAATCTAATATTTAAATTCTCTAATATAGATATGTCAGGGTGACGAGAAAGACGTGAATTAGGCGTTCCATGGAAAAACAAAATAGGAAATCCGTTTTCATCCCCATATTCAGCAAAACCTAAATTTCGACCATTTGTTAATTCAAACCTTCCATCTTTAATAGACAAATATATCTTTCCTCCTTAAGAATTAATTTGTAAAATTCGATGTTAATTTCTACTACGAACAACGTAAAAAGTGAGTTTCAATTTTTCATATTCCATAATCCTGCTTCTATAGTTGGACAAGAATGCGATTCCTTCTTTAACTCTTGCACCCGTTAATTTAAGTGTAAGATTTTATAACCACATAAAATAATTGCTTATTTAATCGAAAGATACAACTTTTCCATCGCTATTTATTCCACGAAAACTAAAGCTACCGATATCTGAACTTGGTAACTTCCTGTAATGAGCTGCAAACCCATTTTCTACATCCATTTTGATAAAAACAGTTGATTGCTCTCTAACAATACTTAATGGTGTGCTTTTTTTATCATTTTGTTCATTACTAACAATTAGCTTCTCAATTTCCTTATCCAATACCTCTGCTGCGAATATTACATCATAAAATTCATCTTCTATTTCGGCTCCAGACCAAGTAACTTTCATTTTTTCATCAATTGTTTGTCCACTAATTGAACTTACATTGGTGACTCGCTTAAAAATACCTAAAGGTTTTTCAATTAGCTTTACATAATTGACCTTACCTGTATCCCAAACAACTATTTTTTTATCTTCTATTTCTTTTTCAAAGACTACATCACCGTCTTGGTTGGGCAACGTATAACGAATTCCAGAATGTTCAGTTATAGCGTATCCTCCAAGCACTGAAGGACCAAAATACAGCCCTAATAATAGTAATAACAATGCACTAAATATTATTAAATAGCGTTTCTTGAATTTTTTATTTGATTGCAAGCTGTCTAACCCCTCTCTGTTGTAATTCGCTATAATGTACAGTAACTTGTTCAACTATCCTGCTGCGTTAGTTTAAGTGTAATCGTTCACAAACTCTATACTTATTTTAACATAAACAATCAGAATATTTTCTAGATCAATTATAATGCTAATCAATGTATTCCTCTTTTGCATTTGAAATTGTAGTCCAACAATATAAAAATTAATGGATTGTGAACAAAAAAGTTTTTATGTCATCAGTAAAAGAGTACCAGTAAATTAGTGTGCAATTTGATCGTCATATATATTTATAACATGTGTGATAGGAAATGGAACCTGTTAAGATAAGATCTGTATTTTCTTGTTTTGCTTGTCACAACAGACTTTCATAAAAAACACCTCTGCAATACGAAGGCTGGGCTAGTTTCTGGCATCAACGAATCTTACGAGAAATGGATTTAACAACTGATGAAGTAGTGGAGTTTGCCAAGTTGAATGCTGGGGTTGTGCAGCCTTCCAGACAACAGATCAACCCATACTATCTAGGATTAAAAATGTTTGAAAATATTGAGGAACGCTACAACAATCCGACAGAAGAAATGAAGAAATTGGGCATCCAGCCTGGATCTGGTCGGGAAAAGATGTTTGAAGTTCGCGAAATTGAGTCCGATATTTCCTTCATTCGAAACTACTTAACAAAAGAAATGGTGCAAGAAGAAGATATGTATTTGTTTGAAAAGCAGGGAAGAGATTATCGGATTACGGAAAAGGATTATGAGAAAGTCAGAGACCAGCTTATCTCGATGAGAGTTAACGGCGGCTTTCCGTATATACAGGTTGAAAATGGGGATTACTTGCGAAATGGTGAGCTTTATCTTGTTCATGGATACGAGGGGATTGAGCTCGATCTTAAGTACCTGGAAAATGTACTCCCTTACATCTATCAGCTATGGGGACGTGATGTGCATATGGAAACCTATGTGGAGGAAAAGCAGGTTGTGTTTTCGTATGACGGGAATAAGATGCACAGGCGTTTTGTATAAAATAAAAGCCGGAGATATGATTGAATATCTCCGGCATCTTCAATTTCCTAACTTTAACAACACAGGAGCAACTTTAAAACTTAAAATGTGCTTAACTCAGCTTCCTTCTTGAGCTAACCTACTTTGACTTTGTTCGTACAATAAGAAAAAGGAGCTTCGTAAATACTCTTTCTTCAACTATTGCACCTTCTTGAACATTCCTGCTGCTTTAGTTGAACTAAAATATCAGAAAATGCTTTTAATTTACTTCTTCTCCATCACATTTTTTAGGCTTTTTAAATCTCGTTCAACCAACTCTGCATCTTCTAAAAACTTCACATCAGACATACCAGAAACTTGGAATAAAGTAAAAACCACTTCACATCCAATGCTGTTTGGGAACACTCTCATTGGATTATAAATTTCCTGTCCTTGTGGAGTAATTATATAATGGTCAGCCACTCCAAATTCATTCTTTTCTACATATTTGATTTTCATTTCGCCTTCTGGAGTTTCTACAATCCATTCTCCACTCTCAGACTTTTTGACTGAAAAAGAAAATGTTGTTGCCCATTCTGAAAGGTTTTCAGGATTTGTTATGTACTCATAAACATCTTTAGGTTGACACTTAATTGATATTCCCAAAGTTTTTGCATCCATAACTGACATTACTAAATCTCCCCCTTTACTTTTAGTATCCTCACTTAATATTACTTTCCATCTGAGAATTTTTGTTACACTATCCTGCTCAATAATAAAATAAGCGGTACTGCTTGTTAAAGAATTGCACCCGTTAGCTTAATAACACCTTCTATATTTATTTTTTCCATTCGTATTGTAGGACACTATATAGTAAGGAATCACGCCAACCCTCTTTTATTAACAAATCCTCACGAATTCTGCCTTCCTTAACCATTCCGACTTTTTTTAATACTTTTAATGAGCCAATGTTTCTAGGGTCACAAGTTGCATATATCCGATGAAGATTAAGTTCTTTAAATCCAAAGTCAATCAACATTTTAGATACATCAGTTGCAATTCCTTTTCTCCCATAATCAGGGTTAACTATATAAGCAACTTCACCAACCCTATTGGTAAAGTCTCTAATGTTAATTTCCCCAGCACCAATCATATTCTCTTTATAAACAATTGCAAAAACAAATCTTGTTCTGGGTTGTTGGGTTGCATCTTTAATTACCTGATTAACAAAACCTTTTGAATCCTCTTCTGTATTAGGACCCCAAGGTTGATATTGACAAACGATATCTTGCGATGCGTATTTATGGACATTTATCCAATCATCTTTAGTAACTTCCCTTAATAACAGCCTTTCATTTGAAAGTGAACTACCAGTGTGTCCGATTTATATCCACGCCTTTTTAATAATTTTTAATACTCCTTCTTCAACTATACCGCTGCGTTAGTGGAACAACGAGAACGAATCCATTCTTCAACTCTTGCACCCGTTACTTTAAGTACATTATTTCACAATCAAGGATGAACTTTTTATGTGTTATAAAGGTTTTACAGCATCTACTATCAGAGAAACAAAACCCAAATCACCATTCATATTCCGATGGTCAAAACGTTTGGAACGGTAGATAAATCCCTTCTTTTCATCCCATTCATTATAATGAAACTTTCCTTCCTCATCACAATATTCCAAAAGAGTAACGTTAAAACCAGCTTCTTCAAACATAGAGCTAAGTGTCTTATAATTATGTACAATTTTATGACTTACTGCTGGATGGTCTTTAGGTCCAGGTCCCCCTACTTGTACTCCTTCTTGATAATCTTCATCAGGGAAAAAAACATCAGGAACAGCACAACGTATGTAACCACCAGGCTTTAAAAATTCATAACAAATTCTTGCAGCCTTTTCTCCTTCTTCATAAGTTAGGTGTTCCCAAACATGTTCTGCTAAAACAGCTTCAAGTGAGTTAGTCGAAAACTGCTTCTTCCAGTCAACTCTTCTTAACAAATTTAGTTCATCTTCTTGCGTTTGAAGCCATTCTGGATTGTTATTATGTTCACCTGCACCAATTACGACTTTTAGCTTTTCTTTTAATACCATATTATCCCATCCTCTCGTTAAGAAAGTTTCTTATTATTAAATACCTTCTTCTTAAAGAATCCTGCTGCGTTAGTTTAAGTGTAATCGTTCACAAACTCTATACTTATTTTAACATAAACAATCAGAATATTTTCTAGATCAATTATAATGTTAATCAATGTATTCCTCTTTTGCATAATTTAATTGAACTTTGAACGAACTTTCTTTTATGTCATGAATAAAAGAGTGCCAGCAATTTAGTGTGCAATTTGACGGTCATAATATTTATAATGTATGTGATAGGAAACGGTGACTGTTAAAAAATCATAAGATCTGGTATCTTCTTGTTTTGCTTGTCACAACAGACTTTCATAGAAAACACCTCTGCGATACGAAGGCTGGGCTTCGTACTGGCACCAACGAATCTTACGGGAAATGGATTTAACAACTGATGAAGTAGTGGAGTTTGCTAAATTGAATGCTGGGGTTGTGCAGCCTTCCAGACAACAGATTAATCCATATTATCTAGGGTTAAAAATGTTTGAAAATATTGAGGAACGTTACAATAACCCGACAGAAGAAATGCAGGAATTAGGCGTCAAGCCTGGATCAGGTCGGGAAAAGATGTTTGAAGTTCGCGAAATTGAATCCGACATTTCCTTTATTCGAAACTACCTAACAAAAGAAATGGTGCAAGAAGAAGATATGTATTTATTTGAAAAACAAGGAAGAGATTATCGGATTACCGAAAAGGATTACGAGAAAGTCAGAGACCAGCTTATCTCGATGAGGGTTAATGGCGGCTTCACGTATATACATGTTGAGAATGGGGATTACTTGAGGAATGGTGAACTTTACCTTGTTCATGGCTATGAGGGAATTGAACTTGATCTAAAGTACCTTGAAAATGTACTCCCTTACATCTATCAGCTATGGGGTCGTGATGTGCATATGGAAACCTATGTAGAGGAAAAGCAGGTTGTATTTTCGTATGATGGGAATAAGATGCACAGGCGATTTGTGTGAAATATAAGCCGGGGATATGATTGAGTATCTCCGGCATCTTTAATTTGTAAATTTAACTACATAGGTGTAATTTTACAACTTAAAATCTGTTTAATATTTATTCACAAACTCTCATTTGACTACAGTTACTGATTTGATGTTGAAAGATGGTTCTCAAATAAATCTATAATTTCCAGAAATCTTTCGGCTTCTCTAAATGTATGATCAGCTAGGAGTGGATGAATATTACTTTTAATGCGACAAGCCTCTATTAACTCTCTTGCTGTTTTCTTAAAATCCCGTA
>JBDNGJ010000010.1:0-40638 GCA_041689365.1 Virgibacillus sp. | reverse complement strand
TTAACTGGCGCACCGCTTTTATCGTGCCATATTTATTGAAAAACGCACCTTTCCAATTATTAGAAGGCAGCTGGCCGTTTTGTACCATCTCTTCTGTTATGTACCAGTAGGCATCTATTTGCTTCTGTTTTGCAAGGAAGAAATTGAACACAAACCTGGAGCAACCAATCGTCTTGTTGATTAGCTCGATTTGTCTTCGATTAGGGTATATGCGGAAATTAAAAGCTTTTTTGACGAACATGAAATTCACCCACTTCATAGGAACGTTTGTTCTAATTATACCATAGAAGTAGGTGTTTTGGCTATCGCCAACCGACATTCATCTCCCCCCTTATTGTTGGGCTGAATCCCTTCGCACAATTGAAGAGGGAGTCTTCTGTCGGAGAATGATAAATAAGTGATTATGAGTATCGATGAATCCTGGAATAAGGGTTCGCCCGTCTAAATTAATCCACTGGTTCGCTTCTACTTCTGGTTTTTCATGACCAAACCATATTTTGTCGATCTTTCCATCGTTAACACCCAGTGCATTTGCAGTCTGGTCATCCTCTAATGTAAGTATATTTCCATTGAATATGACTTTATCGTAATTCAATCAAGTTTATCTCCTTTCGTGAACATCTTCATCTGATTTTATAAAATCCTCAAAATAAATCGCATGAACTTTTTCCCTTTTTGAATGCTGTGTTAGAAGACTAACAACTATTAATGTTAGTAAGGAAACTGTAAACCCTACAATCGTTACATCTATTGGCATATTTAGAAATGGCCAAAAAATTGTAATTGTTGCTGACAGAACCATGGATGACAAACCACCAATAGCTGTTATACGTTTCCAGAACATAACTGCAAGAAATGGAAAAACAAGTGTTACCGCGGATAGTCGCAGTGCCCACTGATAAATCGTAATAATATCGGTAATGTTATATGCGACGATTAGGCCCAACACTGAAATAATAACTACACTCCAGCGTGATACCCGCATCATTTGACGTTCATCAGCATCCGGTTTAATCAATCGGGCATATAAATCCTTCGTCAAATTCGAGCTCCCCTGAAGAATAAATGAATCCGCTCCTGTCATTAAATCTGAAAGTAGACCAACTAGAATAATTCCACCAAGAGCTGGGGGCAGCAATTCAACCGTTACATAGGAGAAAATCAAATCAGGATTAATATCTGAAGGGACAAAACCACGGGCAATTGCATTTAAACTTCTGGCAAGGTTGTGCAATAAGAGGATGAAGTATATCCGGAATGAGGATCCGCCAAATAATCGAAGTGAATCCTTATTCCGCTAATAGCTGAAAATCAGCCGAATTTGAGGTGAAAATCACAAATAACGGAATGAGGATCTGCCAACCAATCGAAGCGGATCCTCATTCTTTAAGGGGACAATCGGAAGTTTTGCCATAAAAAAGACCACCTGAACATCGATGTCACTCAAGTTCGGGTGGTCTTTTTGTTCGGTTAAGCATGTAAAATTTTAGATTGCCCTAGAAGAATGAAGTCGCGCCCTCCAGTAGAGAATGTAATTAATATTAAATTGACACAAAATGTTCATAATTACAAGAAGGTTATTTCTAATTTGTGTCGAATAATGGAATTTCAATCTTTTTCTTGTTCAGCGCATTTTTCATCATTTTGATACTATCATTATACTCCATATTTAGCCAAGTATCATTGTTTTTAGGTTTTAATTTTTGGTCTTAGCCATCGCGCTTAGCGATTTCGTTCTTCTTTAAAAATGGGTTTTTCAACAACAGGGAGTTATAAATGTTACCAGCATTTTCTCTCCCAAACTGAATCTGCCAGTAAAATTAGTTAGCTAGCAACCCTATTAGAATTATTTAACTTTAGTAGTTTCAGCAGTTATTTTCAATTTTTCAATGAATAAATCGCCTACATCTCCTGTAGAAGCACTTCCACCTAAATCTGGGGTCAGCACCTCTGTTTCTTTAACCATATCCTGTATCGTAGCCAGTACAGCTTTGCCCCAACGTTCTTCTCCAAAGAAATCCAACATCTGACTAACAGACCAAATAGCTGCAATCGGATTCGCTACCCCTTTTCCAGCAATATCCGGTGCAGAGCCATGTACAGGCTCAAACATAGAAGGGTATTCCTTTTCAGGATTTACATTGGCTCCTGTTGCAAGACCAAGTCCTCCAGTTATTCCAGCGCCGATATCTGTTACGATATCACCAAATAGATTGGATGTTACAACAACCTCAAATCGCTCAGGGTCTGACACTAAATAAAGGCTGGCAGCATCAACAAGATAAGAATATGTCTCGACATCTGGATATTCTTTTCCTACTTCTTCAAACACTTCATCCCAGAATACCATGGAATAATTAAGTGCGTTGCCTTTACTTATACTTGTCAGTGTTTTGTTTGAATTGCGAGCTTCCTCATACGCATAACGGATGATTCTCTCTGTGCCTTTACGGGAAAACACGCCAGTTTGCAAAACCACCTCTTCAGGTTGTCCTTTAAACAGCCAGTCCCCTGCGCCAGCATACTCACCCTCACTATTTTCGCGGATAACAAGAAAATCAATATCCGCTTCCGTTTTAGTTTTTAACGGTGTCAACGACTGGTTTAAGAGTGTGACTGGTCGCAAATTAACATACTGATCAAATTCTTTTCGGATCCGTAAAAGAAGATCCCATAATGAAATATGATCAGGTACTCCAGGGTACCCAACAGCACCTAAATAGATAGCATCAAAATGCTTTAATTTATCTATGCCATCGTCATCCATCATCTTTCCGGTTTCCAGATAGTGTTCACAACCCCAAGGAAACTCGGTGAAGGAAAAGGAAAGGTTGGTATCCATCTTTTCAATTGCTTGTAGAACTTTAACACCCTCTGTCACAACTTCCGGTCCAATCCCATCGCCTGGGATTAGTGCAATATTGAAATTTTTCATAGTTGCCCCTTTCTATAACTAAAATTACGCTCCAATCCTCTTTTCCTCTTCTATAAACTTCTTCTCGTTCCGGTTGCCCAAATAACGAAGCAGGAAGAATTGAGCAATGATACCCACAATCAACAGCACAATACTGCTTCCAATCAAGGTGTACGATAAATATAGCACACCCGCAATTCCCGCTGGTACCAAAGCATATGGAATCTGCGTGTTAACGTGGGCTATGTGATCGGACTCAGCGAATATAGAGGCCATAACAGTCGTATCTGAAATTGGTGAAACATGATCTCCAAAAATTGCTCCAGCAAAAACAGCACCAATTACGATATGAACTAAATCCATGCCACCAAAAGTATATGCCATCGGAATTGCGACTGGCGTCAGTATTGACATTGTGCCCCATGATGTACCGGTTGCAAATGAGATAAACATACCGATTGCAAACACCAGAAATGGCACTAAGGCTGCCGTCATCCACCCTTCTGTTGCACTAACGACGAATTCTGCTGTGCCAAGGACTGACGTGACTGTCCCAATAGACCAGGCCAAAATAATAATGACAAGTGCAGGAAGCATTGTTCGAATACCACCAAGCAATGTTTCCTCACACTTTTTCAGACCCATTCCTTGAATAAGAGCTAAAATAATACCGACCGTCGTCATGGCAAATGCGCCCCATGTTAATGCAACGGAAACATCAGTAGCAGCTAGAGCATCCATAATCGATATCCCTGTGGCACCACCACCTGAATACCATAATCCCCAAATACTTACTGAAATGAGTGTTACAAGTGGAAGAATGAAATTCCAGACACTGCCTTCTTTCTTATGTGGTTCACCTAAATCCTGATCAACAGAAGATAACGGTGTTGATCCATCTGGTATTAATTTTCCAGTTGTCTGTGCGCGGTGTTCCGCTTTTGCCATTGGACCAAAATCTTTACCGGCAATGATCATCGGAACGGCTAACAGACATAGTATTGCATAAAAATTCCACGGAATAGATTGTAAGAATGCGAAGTAAGGTTCTGCACCTACAATGCTAAGGCTTGCAAAGGCTGCGGCAATTAAGGACACTTGAAAGCCAATCCAGTCGGAAACAGGTCCTATCGTCGCTATCGGAGCAGCTGTCGAATCTAATATGTAGGATAACTTTTCTCTCGATACCTTGTGTTTAGCAGTAATATCTTTTGAAGCATTCCCAACAATTACAGAGTTCACGTAATCGTTAAAAAAGATGAGCATTCCTAAAAGGTAAGGTAAAAACTGAACTCTTTTTCTAGTAGTTAATTTCTTTTCCAGTAATCGTATCAGACCATCTGAACCGCCTGTTTTAAACATGAAGGCCGCGCCTGTCCCAAGCAATGCCGTCATAACCAGGAATCGTGCGTTCCAAGGATCAATCATAACATCCTTCATCCATGTAAAGGTTTCCCCTACTGCACCAAACGGATTCCCCCCAGATGCAATTAAACCACCTACCAAAATACTAATAAATAATGAAAACAACACGCGCTTCGTCAAAATTGCTAATACCACCGCTACAATCGGTGGGACAACAGATAAAAAGTCCATAAATTTTCCCCTCTCTATTCTTATATAAGGAAATTAAGCATTAATATATACACGTCGGATTCTTTCCATCAAACTTGACAGTACTTCATCGACAATACTATCCATCCATCCGGCTATTTCGCGCGCTAGAATTTCCTCACCTCCCTGGTTTCCCATCATAACAACCTCATCCCCTTCGCTTACATTCGGTATATTCGTGACGTCTATGACCGTTTGATCCAATGAAATCGTTCCAACAATCCCAGCTCGCTGTCCCCTCACAAGCATTACCCCATTATTAGATAATGCTCGCTGGTAGCCATCACCATGCCCAACAGGTACGATAGCAATCTTTTCAGCAGTGGTCGTGACATAGCAGCCACCATAGCCAATCGGAGTGTTTGGTGGCAACTCCCGCACATGCAAAATTTTGGATTTCAGCTGCATGACTGGTTTTAGTGAAATTAAATCACGTTGGTGCAGTTCAGGCGGATATCCAAATAAGGCAATTCCGGACCTGACCATATCCAAGTGCATATCCTTTCTTTCAATAGCAACCGTTGAAGCACCGACATGCCGAATTGGAAAATCAAAACCCAGGTTACGCAGATTTGCTACCGTGTCGGTAAATAAATCATACTGCTGCTCAGTTATTTTCCAATCCCCTTCATCAGCACTGGAGAAATGGGTGTATATACCTTCCCAGTGCAAACCTGGGAGGTCGTAACACGACGTGCAGAAATTGCTCGCTTCACCAGGGGAAATTCCAAACCTGTGAAGGCCAGTATCTATTTTTAAATGTACTGGTATTGTTTTTCCTTCCCTTGTTGCCTCATCACTAATTGCCTGTGCCAGTTTCACAGAAGAAACAGAGGCTGTTAACCCGTAATATACAGCATCTGCTGCTTGTTCTGGCATAATCGAACCCAAAAGATGAATAGGTTCAGATATGCCGCTTTCCCGGAGCAATGCGCCTTCCTCAACTGTTGTGACACCAAGCCGGTCTGCCCCTGCTTTAACAGCTTCACGTCCTATCGGAACAGAACCATGCCCATATCCATTTGTTTTTATCACGGCCATAAGCATGCTGTTTCCAACTGCTTTTTTTAGTGTCCTTACATTTTCATTGAAAGCTCCCAAATTCACTTCCGCTATCGTTGGACTTCCAGACGTCATTGTTAATGAATACGACACAGTTCAGTCCCTCCCTTAATATATTTTAGAAAACTTGGCATTCGCCAAGCCTAATGGCGAGTGCCTTAGTTGCACTTATGCAGTAAGAAAGGATTTATACTTTCTTACCTGCCTAGTAAAGCGAACGAAATTCCTGCACTATTTGTTTTGTAATTTCCCCAGGTTCACCCTTACCTATTGTATGATCATCAACTTTCAGGATTGGCACGACATCCAACTTGGTAGCCGAAATAAATACTTCATCCGCATCCAGTAATTCATCAACTGTGTACGTCTGTTCATTTACTTTTAAATTTAACGCCTCACACAATTGAATTATTTTTCTCCTGGTAATCCCATTTAAAATATAGTTATCAGCTGGATGTGTGTACAATGCTCCATTCTTAACAATAAACACATTCGAAGCACTCGCCTCCGTTACAATCTCACCACGATGAAGAATTGCTTCAATTGCACCATGCTCAACAGCCTCTTGTTTAGCCATCACATTGGGAAGCAGATTAAGTGTCTTAATATCACACCTTAGCCAGCGAATGTCTTCCGTCAATACTGCTGTTGCACCCTGGTCTTCCACATTACTTACTCGATCTTCAGCCCTGGTGTATGCCACCGTTACTGTGGATGTGTCAGCCTTCGGAAATTCGTGCCATCTGGGAGCAGCCCCTCTTGAAACCTGCATATAAATGATGCCTTCCTCCAAATTATTTGCTGATACTAATTCCTCGAGCTTTGTTTTTAAGTCATTAATTGAACCAGACATGTTTAACTTAATTTCTTTTGCACTTCTTTCCAGCCGTGCCAAATGTTCATCAAGCATCAGTGGTTCACCGTCATAGACACCGATAACTTCATAGATTCCATCACCGAATTGATAGCCGCGATCCTCTATATCGACCACATTTTCCCGGTCCATAATCCGGTCATTAAATAGCATTTTACTCAACACAAAAACCTCCTTTAACTTTCAACCCGGAATTGTCGATTTATAGTTGTTTGCTATATCCACAATTACGGACGTATCAACACTGCAGCCACTAATAACAACCACAACATGGCTTCCAAGCTTTACTCTGTTATTCAAAATTGCCCCAATGCCGGAAGCTGCTGCACCTTCAATAATCATTCGGTGTTTATCCAGCATAAATCCCATTCCCTCAGCAATTTCATCTTCTTTCAGCAAAATAATATTATCCACGTACTGCTGAACCATATTAAAGGTATAGCTATTATTGAGACCAATTCCGCCTAGCAAACTGTCTGCTAAGGTATCTTGTTCTTGCACGATGATCGGCTTTCCAGCTTGAATACTCTCATACATTGTCGCACCGCGCTCAGTTGATGCTCCTACCACTTGAATAGCCGAATCAGTTGATTTCAAAGCCACTCCCAATCCAGAGTGCAGACCCCCACCAGATAGCCCTCCAATTACTGTATCCACCTCAGGCAAATCCTCTAATAGTTCCAAACCAATCGTACCTTGGCCAGCAATAATATAAGGGTCATCAAATGGATGGATAACCGTCAGACCTTGTTCACGTTCCAGTTGGTAGCTTCGCTTTTCCGCATCATCCTGTGACTCCCCGTATATTTCTATTTCAGCCCCAGAACGCCTGAGAGTATCAACCTTCCCTTTAGGAACTCGTTTTGAAATACAAATCGTAGCATTAATACCCAGCTTTTTTGCAACATATGCTACACTCATTCCAAAATTTCCTGTCGAGAACGTTGTGACACCACGTTCCAGTTCCTCAGGCGTCAGACTCAAAATTTTATTTGTTGCGCCCCTAATTTTAAATGAATCACTTACATTAAGATTTTCCAGTTTTAAATGAACAGACATCCCTGCAAATTCCGATAATGCAGGGGAATAAATCAGCGGTGATTTCTTTACAATGGAAGAAATCCGCTTTTTAGCTTCCCAAACATCACGCAGCACAACAGGTTTACCAGCCATTCTATCCCCCCCTTTCGGGCTATAGTACACATAAACTAACTGATTTCGAGCGACTGTTCCCTGGTTTCGCGCGACTTGCTCCTGGTCTCGCGCGACTTCTTCACGGTCTCGCGCGACTTCACCCCGGTTTCGAGTGCCCCCGATTTCAAGCAAGATCCTACATTTCCTTATCCAAAAAACGTTTCACTGTTTCCCCCATAATAGATACGCCTGCAGGAAGAACCCTTTCATTTATATCAAAACCCGGTGTATGCAGTTCACGTGTTTTTCCATCACCAACTGCACATCCCAGAAAGAACATCGCACCTGGTACAATCTGCGTCATATGAGCAAAGTCTTCTCCTCCTAAGCCGAACGGCGTATCAAACACCTTAAACTCCGGATGAATATCCCTGATAACCTCACGGAAGAGCTGATTAACTGCAGGATCATTATTTAGTGAAGGGTCTTCAGGTGTTATCGTCAAATTATAATCACCGTCAAAAACCCTTACTAGTGAAAGGGCCTTTTCTAATTCAGCATGTAATAACTCTCTGACGGCAGGATCATAGCTCCGAATAGTTCCTTTGATGTTAACTTCAGATGGGATAACATTTCCGGCTACTCCGCTTTGAATGCTGCCAACACTGATTACTGCTGAATCGAGAGGAGATATCCGACGCGACACAATCCCATGCAAAGCCTGCAGTACAGAACCAAGCATCCAGACAGGGTCAGTCCCCAAATGTGGATATGCGCCGTGTCCGCCGGTGCCAAAGACAACAGCATCAAACACATCTACGTTAGCCATGCTATAGCCATCGTGTACCTTAACCTCACCAAGCTGATTTTCAGGACTCATATGAAGCGCTATAACAAGATCGACATTATCAAGCACACCTGCTTTAATCATGTATGGCGCACCAGTTGAACCATGGATATCTGCCATTTCCTCAGCAGGCTGAAATAAAAACTTTACAGTTCCTTTAATCTCACCGCTTTGAAAACCCTCTCCCATTAAACTAGCAACACCTAAGCCAATTGCCATATGTGCATCATGTCCGCAAGCATGCATTACACCTTCATTACCGGATTTAAAATCATGATTCGTTTCTTCATGAATTGGCAATGCATCCATATCCGCCCGAACAGCAATTGTTGGTCCAGATCCTGATGAGAGCGTACCAACTACTGCTGTAGGATAGCCAACACCAACTTCTACTTGCATACCTGGGATTTGTTCCAATACCGAAACGATAAACTTTGACGTTTCCACTTCCTGAAAACTCAATTCCGGAGTAGAGTGAAGCTTTCGGCGCCACTCAGATAACTGATCTGTCATATTTTGTGCTTGCTCTAACACCTTCACACCCCCTGTAAAAAAAGGGAGTCATTAAAGCAACTCCCCCCCACTTAGATTAGATTAATTAACAGATGCTATAGCTGTGATTTCAACCTTAACCCCTAACAATTGACTGCCAATCGTAATTCTCGCTGGCTTTATTTCTACATCTTCAAAAAATGATGCATATACGCTGTTGAATTCACGAACATTTTCCTCATTCAAATCAGCTAAATGACATGTCATATGGACAATGTTAGTTAAACCAGCATTCTTCTCAGCTAGAATACCTTTAATATTTTCCAAACTTGCAGCAGTTTGAGCTGCGATTGTATCCCCAGCCGAATCTCCATTTGGATGAACACCATCTTGCCCTGAAATAAAGATAAAATTACCAGATTGAACGCCTTGTGAATATGGTCCGCTCGGTTGTGGTGCATTGAGCGTTTGTATCATCTGTTTCAAGAAATCACATCCTCTTCACGTAACTGTTCCATCACATTATTCCAATCCAATCGAAACATACTGTGATTCGACAAAGGCATCAATTCCTTCATGACCACCCTCTCTGCCGATACCGCTCTCTTTCATTCCACCAAAGGGAACCTGTGCTGCTGAAGGTGCGCCGTCATTCCAGCCAACAATCCCAAAATTAAGCTGCTCAATAACACGGTGACCTTTTGCAACATTGTCCGTAAAGACATATGCAGCTAATCCGTACGGTGTATCATTCGCTAATTTCACAGCATCATCTTCTGACGCGATTTTTTGAATAGGAGCTACAGGGCCGAATGTTTCCTCCTGCATTAAAACCATTGATTGATCTACATCTTTAACGACTGTAGGAGTAAAAAATACACCGCCGTCATCTGTGATTGGTTTACCACCAGTCACAACATGAGCTCCTTTTTTAACTGCATCTTCCATGTGATAATTCACCTTATCCAAGCCAGCCTGATTAATTAATGGTCCAATATCAACGGAATCATCTGCACCGTTTCCAACCTTTAACTTCTCAACTTCTTTGGAAAACTTCTCAACAAATTCATCGTAAATTCCCGCCTGCACATAAATTCGATTGGCACAAATGCATGTTTGGCCCGCATTCCTGAATTTAGATGCCATCACACCTTTAACTGCCAAATCAACATTAGCATCATCTAAAATGATCAATGGTGCATGACCGCCGAGTTCCAGTGACAACCGTTTCACCTGATCAGCACTTTGACGAATCAATATTTTTCCAACCTCTGTGGAACCAGTAAAGGTAATTTTTCGAACCATCTCATTATCCATAATCTCTTTAGCTATTTTGGATGATGAACCTGTTACTAGATTTATAACACCTTTTGGAAATCCTGCCTGCTCACATAACTCCATTAATTTGACAGCTGTTAACGGACTTTCACTTGATGGTTTCATGATGACCGTACAGCCTGCAGCTAATGCCGGACCCATCTTACGAGTTAACATTGCAGCCGGAAAATTCCAAGGTGTTATCGCTGCAACGACACCAACTGGTTTCTTCCAGACTTGCAGCCGTTTATTCGTTGCATGTGACGGAATTGTTTCGCCGTAAATACGTTTACCTTCCTCAGCAAACCATTCAATAAAGGAAGCTGCATATTTCACTTCTCCCCTTGACTCGTTAATTGGCTTACCCATTTCAAGTGTCATTACTTGTGCTAATTCTTCCAGATTATCCAGCATAAGCTGATTTAATTTCTTCAAATAACCGGCCCGTTCGTAAGCAGTAAGCTCTGACCATGATTGAAAAGCTTCATGTGCTGCACTGATTGCTTGTGAAGCTTCATTTTCACCACCATTAGGAACCGTTCCAATAATTTCACTGTTTGCTGGGTTCACAACGTTTAACGTGTCCAGAGTTTCACCAACCCATTCACCGTTAATGTTCATTAAATAATTAGTTGTTTTTACTTCATTCATTTTTACTTCACTCCAATCATGAAATCTAGTATTCTATTATCCATTTACCCCAACAAGCACTGCTTCAATCGATTCTTCCAGGATATTTAGTGCCTCATCCAGCTGTTCATCGGTAATGACTAGTGGCATAAGCAGGCGAACAACATTATCATGTACACCGGCTTTTAATACAATAACGCCACGCTTATGGGCTTCTTTTAAGACCTGACCAGTCAGTTCCTTGGCAGGTTCTTTACTATCACGATCTTTGACAAGTTCAAGCGCGCACATAGCTCCAAGACCTCTATATTCACCGACAACATCAAAACGATCGTACATGTTCTTAAATCTTTCTATTACTTTTTTACCAATCATATCGGCACGTTCGTTTATATTTTCTTTCTCCATTACTTCCAGTACAGCAAGACCTGCCCGGCAGCCAAGCGGACTACCACAATACGTACCTCCCAGTTCACCCGGTTTTGCACTATCCATTACCTCTTCCCGGCCAATTAAACCACTAATCGGTAACCCAGCAGCCATTGATTTAGAGATAGCTATCAGATCAGGTTCAACTTCAAAATGCTCCATTCCAAAGTACTTTCCGGTTCGGCCAAAACCTGTTTGGATTTCGTCTGCGATAAACAGTATGCCGTGCTGTTTACAAATTTCATATATTCCCTGAACGAATTTTTTACTAGGAATAATAAAGCCGCTTTCCCCTTGAACAGGCTCCATAATAAATGCTGCAACTTGGCTTGGGTCAACCTCACTAATGAAAAAGCTTTCCACCTGTTCCAGCAAATAATCAGTGTATTCCTCTTCATTCATTGATTCAGGCCGGCGATAGTTATAAGGATATGGCGCATGATATACTTCTGGCGCAAACGGACCATATTCATATTTGAATGGTCTAACTTTTCCGGTTAGTGACATTGTCATTAACGTACGGCCATGAAACCCGCCTGAAAATGAGACAACCGCCTGACGCTTCGTGTATTTGCGAGCAATTTTTACGGCGTTTTCCACAGCTTCTGCTCCACTATTTAGGAACATTACTTTCTTTTTGGAGTAGCCTGGTGCAAGAGCAGCTATCTTCTCAGCAAACTCAATATATGGATCATACATCATCACGTTAAATCCGGTATGAATGTAGCGATCGACTTGGTCATGTAAAGCGCTTACAACTGTGTCATGACTATGGCCAACATTAATACAGCCAATCGCTCCAGCTAAATCAATAAAATGGTTTCCGTCAACATCCTGCAGCAATGCACCCTTTGCTTTTTCAACAAATGTTGGAACTCCATAGCCTACACCTTGTGGTACAACATCATGTCTTCGATCAAGCAGCTTCTTTGCCTTTGGTCCTGGCAGTTCAGTTTTAACGTTCGCAAACTTTGTGTTCATTTTGTAAAGCCTCCCCAACTTAAATTTTTATTTTACCCCAAGTAAATGTGCTTCTACGTATGCAATATGATTCTTAACACTCTCATTCACTGTATGCACATCTCTTGATACTAATGCTCTTAGAAGTTCTCTATGCTCATCATAGAATGATTGGAAACTGGAATAATATTGATCAAGATGCATAAGAAACGTTCGGATTTGGACTTGCAGCGAGTCGTAGATTTTAATTATTCGTGAGTTACCACATAAATTAACGACATAACTATGAAATTGCATATCTAGATCAAATAATCCATTCCAATCCTTTTCGTCGGCCTTGATCTTCATTTGATTGATAATCTGCTCCAAAATATCAATATGCTTTTTTTCAAGACCTTTGATTGCCTGTGTAAAGGCTTGGGATTCAATCAATGTGCGTAACTCAATAATTTCAGCCAAATCCTGTTCGGTAAAATCAGCTACATAAGTCCCCTTCCTTGCCTGACTTATAACCAGCTCTTCAATTTCAAGTATCTTCAGTGCTTCGCGAATTGTACTTCGGCTCACATCAAAGCTTTCCGCGAGCTCCGTTTCAAGTAAACGTTCACCAAACTGAATTTCTTCATTCCAGATCTTCCTCTTGAGTTGGTCCGCAATTAGCTGACTTAATGGTTTCTGTACGATGTAATTATCATCTTCCATATGCAGAACACCCTTCCTGCCCTTTATATAAAAATGTTTTATGTCGATTGTCGACAATTACTTATCTTCATCATAATTCAGACTTTTTGAATTGTCAAACTCTATTTTAATTATTTTAAATCTTTTATTTTTTAATTGACTTCACACTATATAATGGCTATTTTTAGGGTAGATACATTGTCGACATAAGTGAAAGTGAGGGATTAAAATGAAGAAAAAAATTATTGCCTATAATCGGGTGGAAAAGCCAGTGCTCGAAGATTTACAGAGTAAGTACGATGTCCGTTTTTTTAACAATGCTGATACTAAAAACAACTCTGAATTCTTAGAGTTCCTTTGTCAGGCAGAAGGTATTATCGGGTTGGAAATGCCTGTTGATCGTGAATTACTGGACAATGCTCCAAACCTGAAAATAGTCAGCAATGTCTCGGTTGGGTATAATAATCTGGATATCAGCGAACTGAACAAGCGAAACATTTTGGCGACCAATACACCAGATGTGCTAACAGATACTGTTGCTGATACGGTATTCGGTATCCTAATAGCCACAGCCAGACGCATTCCCGAATTAGATCAATTTGTAAAAAACGGCGAGTGGATAACTGAGGCAATTGGACCTGAATATTTCGGCGTTAATGTTCATCATAAAACGTTAGGGATTATTGGAATGGGCAGAATCGGTCAGGCAATTGCGAAGCGAGCTCACCACGGGTTTGATATGGAAATTTTATACCATAGCCGTACGAAGAAACCAGATGTTGAAGAGAACTTTAATGCCACACACTGTAACCTTGATAGTTTACTAGAGAGTTCTGATTTCGTCTGTCTCATTACACCACTAACACCAGAAACAGAAGGTCTCATCGGAAGTCGGGAATTTAATCTAATGAAAGAATCAGCGATTTTCATAAACGGATCCCGGGGTAAAACAGTCGCGGAGAAGGATTTAATTAAGGCTCTGCAAAATGGTGATATTGCTGCAGCAGGGTTGGATGTCTTTGAAAAAGAACCAATTAAGCTGAGCAATCCGTTACTGCAAATGAAAAATGTTGTAACAACCCCTCATATCGGATCATCCACACATGAAACTGAACTGAGGATGTCAGAAGTTGCTGCCAGCAATCTCGAAGCAGGGTTAAAAGGTGAAAGGCCACCTAATTTGATTGATGCCAGTATTTGGAAGGAATCATAATAACTGTAGAAAACCTGGTTATCGTGAAAGGGATTCTAAGAAAACGTTCATAGTTTTCATAGAATCCCTTTTACTGTGGAGGGTAAGCCATTATAAGAGACTATTTGTATGAAAATACCTCTCTAGCTTGATTATCAATCAATAGATTGCGAACGTACGGTGGTTTCTTTAATTGCCAAAAAAGGCTTAACGGAAATGGTTCTTTATAAAAATTTCTTTTAGCGGACTCAGGAGACGCTATTTCCATTTAAAAGTGACCTTTTCGAAGTTAGCCGGACACGGAAGCCCTTATTTTACAACTATCATGGTTAATAGAGGGCATTTCTGCTAAATAAGATCCCTGGTGTCCGCAAAACCTCAAATTCGCTATTTGAAAACGCCTCTCTAATTTGATTACAAAATCATTTCCACATAGATGGTGATTGCGAATTCTGCAGCTGTGTTGCTTTCTTAACGCCAAAAAATAGAGTACAAGAATCATTATGATTTTGTACCCTAAATTATTGAAATTTTTTATTATTGAATTTTAACATTAAATTAAGCAAGCCGAATATTTGGTTTAACCATCAATTCACGTGGGAAGTTAGCCAAAATTTCGCATCCTGTTTCTGTCACCCGGAACGATTCACTAATTTCGACCCCCATATTGTCGGTCCAAATACCTGGAATCAAATGAAACGTCATGTTCGGTTTTAATTCAGTGCGGTCCCCAGGTCTAAGGCTTGCCGTGTGCTCACCCCAATCCGGCGGGTAGTTTAGCCCCATGGAGTACCCCATTCGTGACTCTTTTTTGATTCCGCTTTTTTCTATTACCCTGCGCCAAACCATCTCAAGCTCTTCACAAGTTATACCTGGCTTAACTGCATTTAGTGCCTCATTAATTCCTTCGAGAACAACATCTGATACGTACTGCATATCTTCTGATGGCATCCCGATTACTGCAGTTCTTGCCAACGGTGCATGATAACGTTTATAACAGCCAGCCAACTCAATAATAACTGGGTCCCCATGTTTAAATCTATCGTCAGTCCAAGTCAAATGACATGCTGATGTCTTATCTCCTGTCGGCAATAATGGAACGATTGAAGGGTAATCACCACCAAAATCTTCGGTGCCGCTTATCTGCGCATGAGATATTTCTGCTACAACATCACATTCGCGAACCCCTTCATTAATCGTATCAAAAGCAACTTGCATTGCCTTTTCGGAGATTCTTGCAGCCTGTTTCATATAGGAAATCTCCCGATCCGATTTTATGATACGTACCCAATTGACCATATTTGTACCATCTTTAAACGTTGCATTTGGCATCCCTTGTGTTAATCGCATATAGCACTTAGCTGTAAAATAGTATGCGTCAAGTTCCACTGCGATTGTTTGCCTAGCCCTATTCTTTTCTTTTAATACGTCACATACAAAGTCCATTGGATGTAAAATAGTAGATTGTACATAATGATCTGCGTACGATATTATATGGTTTTTATCAAGCCATGTGGTATGCAGTGCAGCGCTAGCATCCTGTCCGCGCCCAACCCATATAGGCTGTTCCTCATCAATCATTACGATAAGTAATTGATGAACGTAAAAGGACCAGGCATCATATCCTGTCAAATAATTCATATTGGCTGGATCTGTTACTAGAAGGATGTCAACCCCTGCATCAGCCATTCTTTTCTTCGTACTAGCTAACCTTTCTTTAAACTCAGATATAGGAAATGTTAACACAAATCATCCCTTCCCCTCGTGCTCAATTTTACTAACTTCATAAATGTAAGCGCATACTTTTTACTAAAAAAATGATGGATTAATGTTTAGCATTACTGGAAAGATTGCTGAGATGTATAACTAAGTTTAGTAGTGTATGTATTATTGATAAGATTCTTTATACATTAAATGCATAAGTGAATGAAAATGTTAGAAAACTTGGCATTCGCCTAGACTTTATGGCATTGCCTTTGTAACACTTATGCAGCAAAAGAAAGTATTTACACTTCCGTAACTGCGAACAACGTTTACGTTTGTCGATTGTCGACATTTTCTTAATACTATTATAATTCAGTACAAATCCAAAAGTCAATAAATTTTTATCGCCCATTTTTGTACTTGTTGATGACAACGCCTGTCAATTCACGGTTTATAGCGAATTTCACCGAACCCTTCATCCAGTTGTCCTAAAAATTAAGATTGGGTCAAAACTAAAACTTTGCTTTCCATAGATAAACGCATTAGGATGGGAAGCTTATAATGTTACCCTTTCATAATTGGATTATAGTTCAAAGTTGATAAAAACTGCGAGTTAATTGCTGGAATACTCTTATAAACTCTCGATTCGCCGTCACACATTTATTCTATAGCGATTCCCACTTCAGTCAACAGCGAAGGAAATACACGGAGACTCCTGTGGGAGCTGAGGCCTAGATGAGACTACGCAGCGACGTAGGAGCAAGGAGGCTCATCAGCCGCCCACGGAAAGCGTAGTGTATTTCCGGAGCGGCATAATAGAATTCATACTTTTTAAAAAGTAGTTCACAGTTTATACCTTATACGAGGATATGCAACATAAAAATCCGAACTATCTTATGAATGAAGGTAGTCCGGATTTTATGTTACTTATACACTTTTGTTCCAATCTCGTTTTTAAATTAAAATCACTCCCTATGCAACTCGATCAATCTCTTTTTTCATATGTTCATCTGAATACGCCTTTCCGTACTTAACAATTGAATACTTATACAGTATAACACCCAGAATCACCCATGCCCCAACAATCACCCATTCATACGGCCAAATAAGTGCAGAAGGCATTCCCGGTATATACAGGATGGTTATACCTCCTGACATTACTACTGCAATCCAACCAATTGCAGTGCCTCCACGCAATCTAAATGGACGCTTCATGTCCGGAGCTTTTTTACGTAAGATAATAAACGATATAGCTACCATTAACCAAGCAACAACTAAACCTAGCCCACCAGCATTAACTAACCATACAAGGGCAGGACGGCCTAATAATGGTGCAATAGTAGAGAAAACACCAATCAGCAATATTGCCCGATGTGGCGTATTATATTTAGGATGCAGCTCACCAAGTGCCTTCGGAAGCATTCCTGCTCTTGCAAGGGCATAAATTGCACGACTTCCACCAACGTAGAAGCCAATCCAACTGGTTAAGATACCCCCAATACCCCCTAGGACTAGTAGATTACCCATCATTTGACTATCACCAAATGCTTTTGCCATCGCATCAGCCGTTACCAAATTTGACTCACTTATTTCAGCTGGACTCAGCACACGTGATACACCAAAAATTACAGCAACATACCAAATAACTGCAAGAATAACCGAGCCAATTAATAACTGTCCAATTTTCTTTTGTGGAAGATTTATCTCTTCGGCAGCCTGTGGTATAACATCAAATCCGACAAACATAAAAGGAGTCATGATAATAACCGTAAGCAACCCAGCAATTCCCTTTTCAAAGAATGGCTGCATATTCTGGGCATTTCCTCCGGCAGTACTACCAGTGATCAGCATTAGTCCTGCTATTAGAATCAGCAACGTGAGAATAAACGTTATCGCGGTCGTAAGTTTAATTCCACGATAGTTAATCCACGCAACGAGAACGGATCCCAGTATACCAACACCTGCCCATGTGGCTGTGACATCCCAGCCAGCTATCGTATATAAATAGCCTTGGCTATATTCTGGAATTAAATATTCAAAAACAGTAGGAAGTGCAACTGCCTCAAATGCTACAACCGATACATAGCCTAGAATTATTGCCCATGTTGCTATAAACGATGCTGTTCTTCCCATAGCTTTGTAAGTATATACGTGTTCACCGCCAGCAAGAGGAAGTGCTGAAGATAATTCCGCATATGTCAGACCAACAACCACAACAAGTAATCCACCAATTGCAAATGCAAGAATAGCCCCCAATGATCCAGCCTCGGTTATCCATAAACCTGTTGTTACCACCCAGCCCCAGCCAATCATCGCACCAAAAGCCAGTGCAATAACATCCTTATTACCTAAAATTCTTAATAATTTTCTCTCTTCCATTTTGCTCCCTCCAATCGATTTTGGTAATTATTTAGCAAGTCCATGTATAATTCATATGTTTTTCCGTGATAAATTATTTCATTGTGTCAGGATGTCACGCCAAGCTGTTTTTGGACGGACAATACAGAATCGTGGAGTTTTTCCACCAATGTATTTATCTGCTTTTCATCTATAATAATTGGTGGTGCAAAGCAGATGATATCTGTGCCATTAAACGTAACAGGGCGACATATTACCCCTCTTTCGTGTAAAGCTTCAATTACTCTTGGGGCAACATTCAGATCTGGTGCGAATCGCTTATTTGTTGCTGGACTCTGAACAAGTTCAACTGCACCAAGAAGTCCGATAGTTCGTACATCCCCTACAATATCGAGAGTTTCCTTCACTTTTTTGAACCCCTTCAGCAATTCCTCTCCCATATACCGGGAATTTTCAATTAGATTTTCCTGTTCAATAATCTCGATATTTTTCAATGCCACTGCTGCCGCTGTTGGGTGTCCACTATATGTAAACCCATGAAATAAGGTTCCTTTTGACTTTTCCTTTAGCACGTTGTGGATATGATCCGAAACTACAACACCACCCAGCGGAATATAACCACTGGTAACTCCTTTTGCGAACGTCATCAAATCAGGTGTAACTCCCCAATTTTCTATTCCAAACATTTTCCCAGTCCGGCCAAACCCGGTTATTATTTCATCAGCAATAAACAAGATTTCGTATTCATCACATAATTTACGAACTTCTTTAAAATAATCTGCTGGAGGAATCAGCACACCTCCAGCACCTTGAACAGGTTCTGCCAAAAATGCCGCTATATTTTCTGGCCCTTCGTCTTCGATCACTTGACGAAGTGAAGCTATTGCCTTTCCCGTATTGCCCCCGTATGGTGTTTCCGCATGGGTAAAATCAGTCATCATATGTCCAGCCATACCCCAAAATTCCGGTATTCCTGTCACACTAGTAGATGCAGCAGCTACTCCATGATAGCCACGCTTTAGAGCAATAATTTTTCTTCGATTTGGCTTACCCTGTATTTTCCAGTAATGGCGAACCAGCTTAATAGCAGAATCATTTGACTCCGAACCGCCGGATGTAAAAAATACAGCATTCAAACCTGTGGGAGAAATAGATGCAATCTTCTCAGCTAGTTTAATCGCAGGTTCATGGCTAAATGTTGAAAAAGCAGAACTAAACGCCAATTTCTTTAATTGATCCGAAGCCACTTCAGCCAATTCTTCCCTTCCATGTCCGATATTTACATTCCATAAAGACGACATCGCATCCATGTATACGTTTCCATTGGTGTCCGTTAAGTAAATTCCCTCCCCCTTTTCCATAATTACTTTAGCCCCATCCTTTTGTTGTTGCTGAATTGATGAAGTCGGATGAATAAAATGTCGCTTGTCTAACTCAGTTAAATTTCCCACATTACCCCTCCCTGTTTTAGTTGCATTCGAGCATTTTGTATATAAAAAAACCAGAAATATGGACAGGAGAAAATAAGGTATGTACTCCCATCTATATAACTGGTCATGATCTAGGTATTTGCTCCACTTATCCAGCAGAGTCAATTAGATTTAGCAGTTAATAATATTTGATTATTATCAATTTACCAAATATTTAGTTAGCGGTCAACTCTTTTTTGATAGCCCCTTCTTGTAAATTTTAACCATCGTAATTGATATAAATTGCGACATAGTATGGAGAAATGCTCAACCGGATCTCATAATCCCGATGAGTGACCGTATCACGCTATTTGAACAGCATTTGTGCTCTCATAACTCTGATGAAGACACTTTCGGCGCATGTTGTACAGCGTTCGTGCTCTCATAACCTTGATGAAGACACGTTTGGCGCACTTTGAACAGCGTTCGTGCTCTCACAACCTTGATGAAGACACGTTTGGCGCATTTTAAACAGCGTTCGTGCTCTCATAACATTAATAATTGAGCCCTTGGCTAGTAAGATTGCAAAAGTGCTAGCTTGAGCAGATGTTCCATTGGTGCCGGAGTGGTACAATGGAACATCTTCACTAAATTTTTGTGTCAAAAACACCAACTTTTAGAAAACAGCATTTTTCTATAAGGACAAAATACGCCAGAGGCCAGCTAATATTTTTGACATGAAGGTTTTATCATGACAGTTTTAAATAGTATAATGACTGTGGAGGTGAGAGATCAGATGAATAAAACGGTAAAAGATATACTCATGATAATCATTGGTTCGTTCATTTTTGCAATCGGAGTTAATTATTTCGCCATTCCGAACCGTTTGTCAGAAGGTGGCGTAATCGGTATTACAATTGTTACATTTTATCTTTTTGACTGGTCCCCTGGGATTGTTAACTTCATCCTTAACACATCACTCGTGGCAGTCGGCTATAAATTTTTTGATAAACGTGTAATCGTTTATACATTAATTGCAATTATTTTTTCTTCATTATCTTTACACTTCACAGTTGGCTGGGGTGACGGAATAAATGATGATACATTGCTTGCCGCTTTATTCGCTGGTTTATCGGTTGGACTCGGACTTGGGCTTATTTTCCGATCCGGTGGTACGTCAGGTGGTTCGGCTATCCTCGCCAGGCTGGGAAATCAGCTTTTAGGCTGGACAATCGGCAAGGGAATGCTTGTAATCGATATTGCCGTTATTGTTGTATCCTCCTTTATCATTGGTCAGGAAAAAGCCATGTACACACTGATTTCTGTTTATGTCGGCGCAAAAGTAATTGATGTTGTTGTGGAAGGTGCCAATGAACGGACAGCCGTAATGATTATCTCCAGTTACCCGGATCAAGTACTTGATGCAGTTACTAACAAGATGGATCGCGGTATCACGATACTTGAAGGAAGAGGTGGCTACACAAAATCGCATCAGGAAGTATTATATCTTGTCATTAACAGGTATGAAATCGTCCCATTTCGAAAAATAATCATGGCTATCGATCCAGAAGCATACGTAACCGTACACGGTGTCCAGGAAATATTCCGAAAAGGATATAAAGGCAGGTAGAGGTGGTGCCCGTTGCTACCCTAATTACAGTGAATAATGTGAATCAGCTAAATAAGTATAGAAAAGGTCCGCATTCTATGATATAGATGCTGACCTTTTTTATTTCCCCATATAAGCACATCCACTATTTATCATCTTTTCTGTTATAAACCCGGAAATGCTGTCTAAAATCACATCTCTATTCAGCAATGTCCTATATAAAAGCCCGAACTACAGGCATTCTCCCCCTACAACTTTACCTTATCAATAGGTATAAGTATTTGATATCACTTTTATGAGTTTTAATTATTTATTTTTATCACTAATAAGCGTACTATAGTAAGTGAAGGAAGGGAGAAAACAATATCCCTTGCTTCACGATACCCCCCCTTGTGGCCACAGGGGTATCCATTTCCATCAAAATATTTGGAGGTGACTCACATGTCAATGCAAGAAAGTACAATGGTTGAACAGCTTGCAGATTGGACACATGACATTAAATGGAATGACCTTTCTGAAGAAGCGATTGCAGCTCTTAAAGGGCGCATGCTTGACTCGATTGGCTGTGCAATAGGGTCGCTTGAGGGTGAACCTGTTAAAGCGATTCGAAAAATGACAGAAGATCTGGGTGGAGAACCACTCGTCACATTAATCGGTGGCGGAAAAACTACCCCTGATTATGCAACATTCCATAATGGGGCTACAATTCGCTATCTGGATTTCAACGACTCATATTTAGCTAAGGATGAAACGTGTCATCCATCAGATAATATAGCACCAGTCCTGGCAGCTGCAGAATATGCTGATGCCGACGGACGTGACTTTCTAACAGCACTGGCCATTGCCTACCAGGTTCAATGCCGTCTGTCGGATGTCGCACCAGTAAGAAATCACGGGTTTGATCATACCGTTCAGGGTGAGTATGGGGCAGCTGCTGGAGCCGCTCGAGCTATGGGACTTAGCAGCAAGCAGATTGCAAATGCCATTGCGATTGCAGGTACCGGCTACAATTCACTTCGCGTAACAAGAACAGGTGAACTTTCGAACTGGAAAGGTCTCGCCTACCCAAACACTGCAATGGGAGCAGTTCACGCAACACTGCTTGCAAACTATGGGATTACAGGTCCACGCGAAGTTTTCGAAGGCAATAAAGGATTGATGGACTCAATCGCGGGCCAATTTGAAATAGATTGGGCGAAGGAAGATCTTGAACGTGTGACTGAAACAATCATAAAACGCTACAATGCAGAAATACATTCACAGTCATCCATTGAAGGAATTCTCGAACTGCGTGAGCGTGAAAATATTGCACCCCATGATATAAAAGAAATTCGACTCACCACCTTTGACGTTGCCTACAACATTATCGGTGGCGGAGAAGAAGGCAGCAAGAAAATGATCCGCTATAAAGAAGAAGCTGATCACTCGCTGCCATATATGCTATCTGCTGCATATCTGGATGGCAACGTCATGCCCGAACAGTATGAAGCGGACCGGATAAATCAAGACGATATCCAGCAACTTCTGCAAAAAGTGCATGTTAAGCCAAGCGATGAATTTAGCGATCGTTTTCCAGACGAAATGGCGTGCAGGATTGAAATCGAAACAAATGATGGCCGTATTTTTGCTATCGAAAAGCGTGACTATCAAGGCTTCAAAACGCAACCTGCCAGCTGGGGAGTGCTAATGGAAAAATATAATGGATTGACTCAAAAGATTGACAGCAATCTGGCTGCTGAAATCGCCAACACAATAAGAAATCTTGAAAACGTAAAAATCAGTGAACTAACTGCATTACTTGGTCAAATTAAAATCAGGGAGGATGTATCATTATGAGTAATCAAAGAGCATTTCAAGGAATTCGCATGAACAGCCGTCAGGAAAAGCCACGTACACGTGGAATAACCGAAATTCGCGGACCATATTATTCCGTTATGGGCAAAAGTTATCTCCAGGATATTTTAGAAACAATGGGCGATTATGTTGATTCATTGAAGTTTGCTGGCGGGGCTTTCACATTATACCCCGAGGACAAACTTCGTGAACTACTCGATCTGGCACATGATTATGGTGTGAAAGTATCTACTGGTGGATTTATGGAAACAGTTGTAACACAAGGTCCTGAAGCAATCGATCACTATATAAGTGAGTGTAAACGTGTCGGCTTTGACATTATCGAAATTTCCACAGGCTTCATTACCATGCCAACGGATGATATTGTCCGCCTGGTTGAAAAGGTACAAAATGCCGGCTTACTCGCCAAACCGGAAATTGGCGTACAATTTGGTGCAGGCGGTACAAATACAGTTGAACAAAATGAAGCTGAAGGTATAACAGATCCAGCACAGGCAATCGAAGTCGGCAAAAGATGTCTAGACGCCGGAGCTTATATGTTGATGATTGAATCAGAAGGTATTACAGAAAGTGTTCGCACATGGCGTACCGAAGTCGCAACTCAGTTCGCACGTGAACTCGGTACTGAGAAAGTAATGTTTGAGGCAGCTGATCCGGATGTATTTGAATGGTATATTAAAAACTACGGCCCGGAAATTAACGTCTTCGTTGATCACAGCCAGATTGTACAGCTTGAAACATTACGTCGTGGTACATGGGGAACAAAAGACTTATGGGGCCGCGTGGTTACACTAGGTGAATAATAAACTTAAAACGAAAATACGAAATAGCCGGGCATACTAACCCGGCTATATTTTTTTAGCAGATAAGTATAACTACTTTCTAACTGCATAGATGCAACTAAAGCAATTCGCCCAAAGGCTTAGCGAATAGCAAGTTTTCTAATAAAATTTGACCTGCGACAATTAATAAGTGTATAAACTACAATATAATTAATTTAACTTAACTTTCGCATCTATAGAATAAGCTCAAACAGCTATCTTGATAATCTTAGAACGTTTTTAATGTTGCCTTGACAACATTTATAAAAGTTTTTTGTACACATAAGATATAAACTGCGAACTAGTGAAGATTTTCTTTTGTTCTAATGATGGCTGAGTGCTTGAATTCGTTCCGGCAGAATACTTCGCTTTCCATGGGCACGACCTCAGACTCCTTGCCCCGGCAAGGGGTATGCCGACGTTGTCCGCAAAGGACGGTTTTAGTCGGCCTTCATTTAGTTACTTTTTCCGGGGTCTTCGGAACGTGCTGTTCCCATAGGAGTCTGCGTATTCTGCCTCCACTGATAGAGATTTCTGGTTAGAGCCTAAAGTGTTCCCTATGGCTAAGAAGCAATATCACAATAAGCATTGATTAATTTACAGGATAAAGTGAGCAAAACCTAGCGAAAGAAATACACGGAGACTCCTGTGGGAGCTGAGGCCTAGATGAGACTACGCAGCGACGTAGGAACAAGGAGACTCATCAGCCGCCCACGGAAAGCATAGTGTATTTCCAGAGCGGCATTATAGCACTCATACTTTTTAAAAAGTACGTCGCAGTTTATATCAACTACGTACCGTTGATCCAAAGTCAACTCAAGCAGTGTAACTTCAGTCTTTCTTATTCCTTCAAGGTTTATGCGTTCATTTTACGTTGCGAAAGTTGAAATATAAGTAAATAAAAATGTAGTGGGAAGTGGACAGTATGAAGGTAACTGCATTTATTACCATAATTGCAATGACTGTATTGGCTGCTTTTGCTATGCAATTTGACGGCAATACACAACATCTGTCGGAAGCGTTAAATGTCAACCCCGACGCTGTCACCAAAATTTCATTATCCCCGCCAGCTGAAAGTAGCTACAACAGTACAACTGATGACGACAAGATAGATGAATTTATCGATTACATTGAGAAGTTAAAATACAGTAAAGTTAGAGGGAATAAACCATCCTATTTACCTATGACAGCAAGTATGATCTATCTGTATGAAAATGGTGAAGTAGACTTTATCGTTTCATTTGAAAACAAAGTAATGATAAGCAAGGAAGTTTTTGAGGTGAAAAATGGAGAAATCAAACATAGTTTTATAACTGATTATTATAAATCACTGGAATGAAATGGTAAACCAGATGAATTAATTGAAAGTAATTCTCATTAGGACGTATAATACAGTTAGTACTAGATAAAAAGGAGATGGTCTCTAATGGCTAGAATTTTAGTTATATATGCAAGCTTGACTGGCAGTACAGAAATAATGGCAGAAGGAATCGTGGAACATATTAAAGATGATCATGATGTTGTCGTCAAAACGTTTGACTTTGATCCAATTGATGCAAAAGAAATGGAGAATTTTGACGGAATATTGATTGGCTCTTATTCATGGGATGACGATATTCCATTTGAAGTAGAAGGATTTCATGATGATATGGATGAAGTTGATTTAACAGGAAAACTTGTCGGTGTATTTGGCTCATGTGATTCCTATTACGATATATATGGTCCCGCACTTGATACTATGGCTTCGAAAGCAGAGAAACAAAATGCAACGATCTTTGAGGAAAAATTAAAAATTGAACTTGAACCCGATCCTGACGACATCGAGCATTGCCAGCGTTTTGCCGATCAATTTTTAAAAGAAATAAAGATGTAAATACATAAGTGGCTGGTCTATAACTAAAACTTCCACTTCAAAGACAAATAAAAACAGGATCGGATGTTTAGAACGTTCATTTTCAATAGTTGGATTTAATACGTAGTTGATATAAACTGCGACATAGATTCGATTAATATCATTTAGTGAGGTTCACTAACCGCGCAGTTGGAATATACTCGCGCACCTAGGTCTCACCACGAGCCTCCGACGCCATATGACGTGGCGTACTTAGTCTGCCTCGTGAAGCTACGAACGCTCCCTGTGGGGTCTCTTAGGCTCGCTATCCCACAGGAGTCTCGCATATTCCATCTGCTGGTTTAGATGGTCTAAAATCTTGTTTATATCATCACAACATGCATTTATTTTTTTGAATAAGTGAGCAAAACTAAGCGGAGGAAATACACGTAGACTCCTGTGGGAGCTGAGGCCTAGATGAGACTACGCAGCGACGTAGGAGCAAGGAGGCTCATCAGCCGCCCACGGAAAGCGAAGTGTATTTCCGAAGCGGTGTCATAGTACTCAACTATTTTTTCCATGTTACTTCTCATTTTAACTCTAATTAATAACAAAAATAAATCCGAACTAATTCGAATTCTATTTGAAGAATTCTGAATCATAGTTCGGATTTTACTTTGTCTAAAACATTTTGTCCCAGCCTCTTTAACTATAACCTTCAAAATCAGTTAACCTGTAAGCCTGTTTGATCAATTTGTAATGCGGCAATCGTGTAACCTGCTAGTCCTACTTCCAACTGTTCCCGAATGTCAGATCCTTTTCCCTTAGGAACAAAGGAAATCATAGTTGGTCCTGCTCCACTAATCACTGTTCCATACGCACCCATGGCTTTTGCTTCCTGCCTTATATTTTCGTAGTTCGGTATAAGTTCTGCACGATATGGCTCATGAAACAGATCATTTTCCATCATCCTACCTGCAACATGAAAATCCCCAGATAATAGAGCGGCAATCATTACGTTGCTTACTGCACTTGCAGTAGTGGCGTTTTTTCTGGAAAAGTTAGCTGGAAGTACACTTCGCGCGGTTTCAGTCTTCAGTTCACTGTCAGGTATGCAGACAACCACATCTAAATCGAGTTCAGATAGCCTGACATATTCAACTTGATTATTCTGTGTTGTAGCAGTAACGACAACCCCGCCAAATAAGGAAGCTGCGATATTGTCCAGATGCCCTTCGATATCGGTACCATATTCCAGCTTTTGTTCACCTGTTAATGACAGATTACATAACTGATTTGCTAATTCAATCCCAGCCAGTACCGCAGATGCACTGCTCCCCAGCCCTCGTGCCAATGGAATTTCACTAGCTACGGTCACGTTACATCCTGGCAATGCTTTTTGATGGCGATCTGCTGTATGCTTGGCAATTTGATAGATAAAGTGATCCGTATAGTTTGTGAAAGAAGGGAGAAAATGGGATTTGTGCTCAAACTCCCATTCCTCCTGTTCTGTTACTTCCAATGTCAAAAAGCGGTTTAATGCAAGGCCTGCTGAATCAAATCCTGGTCCTATATTTGCTGAACTTGCTGGAATAGAGACATTAAACTGTTTCAAGTTCTGTCACCATATCTGTGATATAAGCCGTCACTTTTTCTTCATCATTTGGAAGTGACACAGGATCAACCGTCACCTGTTCAATCGCTGTCTGTGGATCCTTCAGACCGTTGCCAGTTAGCACTGCTGCAACTTTGCTGCCTTGTTTAATAGTCCCTTCTTTACACTGCTGAATCACTCCTGCTATCGATGCACAGGATCCAGGCTCTGCAAAAATACCTTCCTTTTTTGCCAGAAGTTGAAATGCCTTTTTTATTTCATCGTCTGTTACCATGCCAATTTTTCCATCTGATTCATCTCTTGCAGCTATTGCCATGTCCCAGCTTGCCGGATTACCGATGCGAATTGCTGTAGCAACTGTCTCTGGATTAGGAATGATTTTATTCTTTACAATAGCCGCGGCTCCCTCAGCTTCAAACCCAAACATTCTCGGAAGGCCTGTTTGCTTTTCTTCATTATATTCTTTAAAGCCTTTCCAGTAAGCACTAATATTCCCGGCATTACCAACTGGAATAGCAAGGATATCAGGTGACTCTCCAAGCTGCTCACAAACCTCAAATGCAGCTGTCTTTTGTCCTTCAAGACGATATGGATTCACCGAATTCACAAGTGTAACCGGTGCATTTTCACTTAGTTTACGCACCATTTTCAACGCATCATCAAAATTGCCGTCGATTTCTACAATCTCAGCACCATACATTTTTGCTTGTGCAAGTTTTCCAAGTGCTACTTTTCCCTTGGGAATCACAATAATTGCACGTATGCCTGCTCTTGCAGCATAAGCAGCGGCTGAGGCAGAAGTATTCCCGGTTGAAGCACAGATAACGGATTTACTTCCTTCTTCAACTGCCTTTGCAACAGCCATCACCATGCCACGGTCTTTAAATGAGCCTGTGGGATTTGCCCCTTCCACTTTGCCATACAGTTCCACACCCAATAACTCAGATATGTGTGGAAAATGGATTAATGGTGTGTTGCCTTCATGAAGTGTCAAGGCAGGTGTATTTTTAGTTACAGGTAAATAGCTTTGGTAATGATCAATTATTCCTTGCCAGCTCATTGGTCATAGCCCCCTTCAATACGGAAGTAGCTTTTCACTTCTTCCACAACATCGACCTTCGTTAAATTTTCCAGCGCTTGATTGATTTTTTCCAACGATGTTTGATGTGTTACGACGATAACCTCAGCAAGCCCATTTTCCTTATCATTCTTGATTGGATCCTGTAAAATCCTTTCAAAACTTATATCCAATTCATTAAACAAGGATGAGATTTCTGTAAATGTTCCGCTCCGATCCTGCACATGTATCCTAAAATAATACTGTCCAAAGCGCTGTTCAGGTGATTTTAGCACCTTGTCATAACGAGGTGTCACAACCTGTTGTCCAGTTACACCAAGCAGCATATTTTTAATGACTGCAGTTACATCAGACATTACAGCTGTAGCGGTTGGTAAGCTTCCTGCTCCTGGACCGTAAAACATTGTCTCGCCAACAGCCTTTCCGTTAACATAAACTGCATTGTACTCATTTTTCACTGCTGCCAGCGGATGACTCTCAGGCAAAAATGTTGGCTGTACACTTACTTCAACCTGTTTATCCTGAAAATCCGCAAAGCCTATTAACTTCATTTTAAGGCCAAGCTGTCTCCCAAACTGGAGGTCCTCTAAAGCCAGACCCTCTATCCCATCAACCTCTACATCTGCAAGATCTACAGATGTTGAAAAGGCAAGTCGGGCAAGGATAGCCATTTTTCTAGCGGCGTCAAGTCCACCTACATCCCCTGTAGGATCAGCCTCAGCAAAGCCTAGCTCTTGCGCTTCTCTTAATGCATCTTTATAGGCTACTCCCTCGTCGTCCATTTTTGTTAAAATATAATTTGTTGTCCCATTTACAATTCCCATCACTTTTTCAATTCGGTCTGATGCGAGTCCATCAACTATACCGCCTATAATAGGGATTCCCCCAGCTACACTGGCTTCATAGAACAAGTCACATCCGTTTTGTTTTGCCGCATGTTGAAGTTCCGGGCCGTGTAAAGCCATTAGATCTTTATTTGCAGTTACGACGTGCTTTTTGGCTTCAAATGCTCTCAGAATATGTTCACGTGCTTCTTCAATACCACCCATCACTTCAATGATGACGTCAATTTCGGGGTCTGCCAACACTGTTTCTGGATTTGTCGTAAGATTGCCGGGGTTCACTTGGACATCACGATCTTTTTCCAAGTCACAAACCAAAATACTCTTGATAGCGACCCCGCGCCCCAGTTGGTGAACAAGTTCCTCCTGATGCCCTTCAATGATTTGCACCACACCACAGCCAACTGTTCCTAATCCTAATAGTCCTACTGATATATTATTTTCCATACACTCACCTCATTTTTATTTTGTTACAACGGACTCTAACGGCTGACTTAATTGAAACTTATCATGCAGCAGGTTTACTGTGTTGACAAGATCAATCTCGTGAATTAATATGCCGATTGTTGTATGACTAGCTGCTGATTGGATAATTTGAACATCCTTTTCAGCAAGTTTTTCTTCTATTTCAGAAGCAGCAGGTGCTTCTGGAAGGCCATTTCCTACCACAGACACCTTCGCGCAATTTTCGATTATCTGCGGCTTGCAATTCAAGTTCTCCAGGAGACCTATTACCGCCTGTCTATTAGCTTTTAATATGGTAAAAAGGACTCCAGTTTGGGATGTGTCTGAAAAGTCAACAGAAATCCCTGCTTCTGACAATTTCTTAAAAACATTAGTACGATGCTCTTCCTTTTCAACCGCTATTTTAATATGGGTTAGCCCTGACTTATGTGCAATCCCAGTAATTGATTGATCTGGTCCTGAACTTGTAACCAGCGTTCCACTCTCTATTGCATAAGTTGAGCGTACATGTAGTGGAACACTTGCCTTTTCAGCAATCTCAACAGCTCTTGGATGAATTACTTTTGCCCCCTGATTTGCTAAATTGCAGCAATCCGAATACGTTACATTTTTTAACGGTCTTGCGGATTCAGCTACTCTTGGATCTGCCGTCATAATCCCATTAACATCTGTGAAAATCTCAACACTTTCCGCATTTAATGCCACCCCTAATGCTGCTGCAGTCGTGTCACTTCCGCCCCTGCCGATCGTTGTAATCTCTCCATCCGTTGTTTGCCCCTGAAAACCTGCAACGACTACAACATCAAAGTTATTTAGATCTTTTTCCAGGCGGGTCGTACCCACACTCTCAATTTCCGCTTGTGTATAATCTGCTGTTGTCGTTATGCCAGCCTGCCCACCAGTAAGTGCAGTGGAGCTAATATGATTTTTTTGCAGTTCATTTGATAAAACAATACTAGCAATTGTTTCCCCGCACGACATCAGCAAATCCATTTCACGTTCGTTTTGAAAAGGTACAGATCCGCCAACAAGACTAAGCAGCGTATCTGTAGCATAAGGGTCTGGTCTTCGCCCCAATGCTGACACAACCACCACCAGTTTATACTGTCTTTCAACTGCATTTTTAATATGCGAAACCACTTTAGAAATGCTCTCTTGTGATTGTAATGAAGTACCTCCAAATTTCTGAACTAAAACTGTCATCTCGACCCTCCTTAAATTACTGTACTTTTATTCAATTTGACCTTTCCACAGTTGCACTGGAGCCTTCCAGGACAAAATTAAAAAAGACCCTTCTCTTCCCATAATCCTGCATAAATTCAGAATTAATGGGGAGAAAAGAGTCTACTTTTCACGGTTCCACCCAGGTTTATAGCAATCTCGCGACTACTACCTTGTGAAGCTGCCTAACAGCCCGCTTTGATAACAGGTGCATGTAAATACACCTGACCAAGTCTAATAGGAAAACCCGTTCAACTTAGCACTCGGAGATGGTATCAGAACACGTTGTATTTCCGGGTTTCCAGCAATCCCGGATCTCTGTTAATACAATTCACATATTCCTTCGTTCTCGTCATTGAGTTAATTTTATTCTTTTATAAGATGTTTATTTCATTTATTGAATATTTGATATTGCCGATAATCATATAACGTTTTAAGCAGTTGGTCAACAGCTTTTTCTAAATTTTTAATATCCTTATTTTTAAAAGACCATTGTATGCGCTTGCAATCTGTGTCGCTTAAGGGAAACTGCATAATATTACATTCTTGTTACATTGCTAATGCCGACAGTACAAAACCCAATGATAAATTTTGACACAATTCAGGTAGTGGGAGGCACCTAAAATTATTCTGTCACATTGTTTCTGCTTTGGTATATTTTAATGTAAGGATAATGGTATACTAATTTAGAAAAATACACACTAGGAGGTTCCCACATAATGAGCAACTTCCCAATTTTCGATGGGCATAACGATACACTTTTGAGTCTTCATTTACCTGAAGAAGCGAAAGAGCGATCATTCTTCAAAGAGAGCAATATTGGACATATCGATTTTCCCCGAGCTAAAAGAGGTAATTTTGGCGGTGGTTTTTTTGCAGTATGGACACCTAATGACGGCTATGAAGTTAATCCTGAAGACCATGTAACATCAGATGGATACGATATACCACTTCCACCACCAATTAAACATAAAAAAGCATTATCTAACACAAATACGTTTGCTGCTGGCTTGTTTCGACTCGAGAACGAATCCGATGGAAAGTTCAAAGTTGTTCGTAACGCAACTGAACTTTCACATTGTCTTCATAACGACATCATGGCGGCTGTGCTTCATATAGAAGGCGCTGCAGCCATTGACACAAATTTTGATGCACTGCACGTGTTATATAAAGCTGGACTTCGTTCACTAGGCATAGTATGGAGCAGACCAAACGTTTATGGTGAAGGTGTTCCTTTCCGCTACCCATCCTCCCCTGATATTGGGGATGGACTTACTGAGGCCGGCAAGCTGCTTGTTCGTGAATGCAACAAACTTGGCATCATGGTCGACACCACACACTTGAATGAAAAGGGATTCTGGGATGTTGCAGAAATTTCAGACGCACCTATTGTAGCAACACATTCTAATGTACATGCACTTTGTCCAATATCACGAAATCTGACAGACAAGCAGTTGGAAGCTGTTGCAAAATCAAATGGCGTTGTTGGCATCAATTATGCGGTTAACATGCTTTCTGAAGACGGTGGAACTGACACGGATATTTCACTGGATTTAATTGTTCACCATATCAGCTATATAGCTGAAAAGTTCGGTATAGACCATGTTGCACTCGGGTCTGACTTTGATGGCACAACCGTACCAGATGAGCTCAAAGATGTTTCTGGTTTACCAAAACTTGTTGAACGACTTAAAGCACACGGATTTAACGACAACGAATTACAAAAAGTCACCCATGGAAACTGGGTCCGGGTACTGAGTGAAACATGGAAATAGGTTGTTATTCCCGTAATATTAAATTGTCCCACCCTCATAAAGTGTTTTCTTATAATAATGGTGAGGAGTATTACGGACATGAGAGACCTTATTTGACTGAAATACAGGGGGAAGGTGGTGTTGGCGGACACCAGAGACCTTATTTGGCATAAATACCCTCTATCACCCATGATTTATGTAAATTAAGCGCTTCTGTGTCCGGATAACATCGAAAAGGTCTTATTTATATAGAAATAGCGTCTCCTGTGTCCGCTAATCCATGGCGCAGTAAAGTCACACAAATATCTACCAAAACAAAAGCAGCCGACATATAATCGCGGCTGCTTTCTATCTTACTTATTAAATATCCCTAATCTGCCAATACGCTCTACCGCTTCTTCCAGCCGGGCTTCGGAATCAAGCAGGCCAACACGTACGTAGCCTTCTCCCTTTGATCCAAAACCATTTCCGGGAGCAACAACTACATGCGCTTTTTCCAGCAATAAATCAGCGAATTCCTCTGAAGAGTAACCAGCTGGGACAGGCAGCCAGGCAAAGAAAGTGCCTTTTGGCGCATCAGCTTCCCAGCCAATCCTATCCAAGGCAGCAATGAAGCGCTCCCGACGACTTGCATATGTATCAACCAAGTATTGTGCTGCGGTCTGATCACCAGTCAATGCTTCTGCTGCAGCTTCCTGTACAGCGCCAAACAAACTGACATACATGTGATCTTGCACAAGATCGATGCTCTTAATAACAGAAGGATTCCCTACAGCAAAAGCAACGCGCCAACCTGCCATACTATAGGCTTTTGATAACGTATAGATCTCAACACCGACATCTTTTGCGCCAGCTGATTGCAGAAAACTAACTGGCTTTTCCTCTTCAAATCCAATTGTCGCATAAGCAAAATCATGCACAACACAAAAATTATGCTTATTCGCAAGAGCAATCGTTTCATCAAAAAATTCTTTAGTTGCGGTTGCTGCAGTCGGATTATTTGGGTAGTTTAAAAACATCAGCTTCGCCCGTTCAAGTTCATCCTCACTTAACTCACTGTAGTCAGGCAAAAATCCATTCTCCCTTAGCAGTGGCATAAAAGCTGTTTCAGCATCAGCCATTGCCGTCCCTGACATGTAATCCGGATATCCCGGGTCAGGCAGCAACGCCAAATCACCCGGATTCAGCAGACACTGACTCAGTTCCACAAGCCCGGCTTTTGCCCCAAACAAAATAGCTACTTCTGTTTTAGGATCTACCGTTACACCATACTCCCTTTGGTAAAAGTCTGCTATAGAGTCTTTTAAATACTGAAACCCTTGGAAAGGTGTATATTTATGATTTTTCGGTTTTTCCGCAGCCTCCTGCAATGCCTTCACTATATGTTCAGGTGTTGGCAAGTCCGGGTTTCCCTGTCCCATGACAATAACATCATGACCCTGTTCTTTGATGGATTGCGTCTTTTTGACCAGCTTCGCAAAAAACTGTTCAGGCAACCGCTTCAACATATCTGATTGTTCAAATTCCCTCACACGAACCACTCCCCCAATCCCAGTTTAAGTTTTATCGTATCGATGTTTCCCAGGATTGTAAAGGGAGTTCACATTAAATCTATGATGCAAATATCCTTTGTTCTCCCGCTAATTTTTGAATCATCGGAAGCATTCCAATATCCAAATTACCACCGCTGACGACTACACCTAAATTTCTGGAACGAATCTTGTCATGATATTTAAACAGTGCTGCCAGTGACGCGGCACCTGCCCCTTCCATTAATGTTTTATTACGTTCCAACATATAAACAATTGCTGAGGCAATTTCTTCATCACACACTGTTACAATATCATCAACATAATTTCGGATTACCGGTAATGTATGTGTTCCCGGTTGTTTCACTGCAATACCCTCTGCAATAGTTTGAACAGATGTAAGTTTTTCAGTCACATTACGATGAAAACTTTTATGCATGGCTGCTGCACCACTTGCCTGCACACCGATCACTCTAATATTGCGATTGATATGTTTTGCAGCCGTCGCGATACCGCTGATTAGTCCGCCACCGCCAATTGGCACCAAAATCGTGTCAATCTTGTCTTCCTGACGCAGCATTTCCATCGCAATAGTCCCTTGCCCTGCCATAACGTCATAATCATCAAATGGATGGATATACGCTGCTCCAGTTTCTGCTTTTCTTTCTAATGAAGCTTCGAATGCCTCTTGGAATGATTCTCCTACAAGAACAACCTCTGCTCCATATGCCTTTGTGGCATTGATTTTTGCAAGTGGCGTTCCTTCTGCCATAAATATTGTCGTATGCACTCCCAATTTTGCACCTGCATAAGCTACACCTTGTGCATGATTTCCTGCCGATGCAGTGACCACGCCATTTCGTAACTGTTCCTTTGGAAGCTGCATTAGTTTAAAGGTTGCTCCTCTAAATTTGAACGCACCTGTTTTCTGCTGATTTTCCATTTTAAAATATACGTTTTTCCCGACCATTTGATTGGTGGTAGACGAGGTTAGTAACGGTGTGCGATGGACAAACGGCTCAAGCCGCTTCCACGCATTGTAAACCGTTTCGCCAGTTAAGAAATTCCCAAGGTTTACACTCCTTTTTTTTATAAAACTGTTTTTTTGTTTAATGCCGCGAAGGAAATATACTCGCTTTTCCCTTATGCTGCTTCCTCATGTTTCTAAATGCTAGTTGAGTGCTTAGCTTCGTTCCGGCAGAATACTTCGCTTTCCATGGGCACGACCTCAACCTCCTCAGAAGCAAAAAACGCTTCTTCGGGGGTCTTCGGAACGTGCTGTTCCCATAGGAGTCTACGTATTCTGCCTACACTGATTAAGATGTCAAAACTAGAGGCTGAAGTTTCCCCTATGGCTAAGCAGTCAATGTGAAAGCAAGTACTTTGCCACAGTTGGAATTTTATAAAACTACACGTTTCTATAATATTAATTTTTAGGCTAAAGTAAGCAAAATCCAGCGTAGGAAATACACGGAGACTCCTGCGGGAGGAAAGGCATCGGCGAGCCCCCGTAGTGCGTAGCACGAGGAGGCTCGCCAGCCGCCCGCGGAAAGCGAAGTGTATTTCCGAAGCGGTATCATAGCATTTATATTATTTTCCAACATTACAATCGCAGTTTATACGAACACAGCCTAACTAAAATATCAATTATTCACTCATCTGCCTTCAAATGCAGTAATTTTAGCTTCATGATGCAGCGTAAGAGCAATATCGTCCCAGCCATTTAACAGCTTTTCTTTATGATAATTATCAATCGAAAATGAAACTGTTCGTTCATCATCAACAATCTGCTGATTAACCAAATCCACTTGCAAATAAAGAGCTGATTCTTCCGCTTGTTTCATCCATTCACTTACCTGTTCTTCATCCATCTGCACTGGAATAATCCCATTCTTTAAGGCGTTACTATAAAAAATATCAGCAAAACTGGGAGCAATAATTACCCGAAACCCATAATCCAACAACGCCCATGGAGCATGTTCACGTGATGATCCGCACCCAAAGTTTTCACCGCCCAGCAAGATAGAGGCATCCGCATATGCATTCTGATTCAAAATAAACTCAGATCGTTGATTGCCATCATCGTCGAATCGCCAATGATAAAAAAGAAATTGACCGAATCCGGTTCGTTCGACACGCTTCAAAAATTGTTTTGGGATAATCTGATCTGTATCAACATTTGTACGATTTAATGGAAATACCTTTCCAGCATGCTTTTGAATTGCTTCCATAATTGCTCACCTCCTATTGCAGTGCCCCTGCATAATGACGTACATCCACAAAATGACCTTCAATCGCAGCAACAGTCGCCATTTCCGGACTAACCAGATGAGTCCTGGCACCATTTCCTTGTCTGCCCTCAAAATTGCGGTTCGACGTTGAGGCACATCTTCCACCAGGAGGAACAATATCATCATTCATAGCTAGACACATGCTGCAGCCAGCTTCTCGCCATTCAAATCCAGCTTCCTTAAAAATAAGATCAAGTCCCTCTTTTTCCGCTTGCCATTTTACTTTGAATGATCCTGGAACAACAATTGCTCTAACTTTTGGATTCACTTTTCTACCTTGAATAACGGATGCAGCTTTTTTCAAATCACCCAATCGTGAATTGGTACAAGAACCGATAAACACATGGTCAATTTCAATTGAAGTAATTGGCTGATTTTCCTGCAATCCCATATACTGCAATGCCCGCTCCAAGTCCTCTTTATGTTCTACATCATCTGCTGATGGAGTGGAACCATTTACTGGCACACACATACCCGGATTTGTTCCCCAGGTTACTTGTGGTTCAACTTCAGCAGCCTTAATTGTTACGGTCTGATCATAGGCAGCACCTTCATCAGTAGCGAGCTCTAACCACTCACCAGCAAGCTGTTCAAATTCCTCTCCTTCAGGTACATGAGCCCTGCCGCGCAGGAATTCAACAGTTTTTTCATCCGGACTGATCAACCCAGCTCTTGCTCCTGCCTCAATCGACATATTGCAAACAGTCATCCGGCCTTCCATAGACAAGTTTCGAATTGCCTCTCCGGTATACTCAATTACGTATCCTGTGCCAAACCGAACGCCATATTTCCCGATAATCGCTAAAATTAAATCCTTCGCTGTCACACCTGGACCAAGATCACCCTCCACATGGACATTTAACGTCTTTGGTTTTTCCTGCCACACTGTTTGTGTTGCCAAAACATGCTCGACTTCACTTGTTCCAATTCCAAAGGCCAATGAGCCAAAGGCACCATGTGTAGACGTATGGCTATCTCCACAAACTATTGTTTTTCCCGGCTGTGTTAATCCAAGTTCCGGACCAATCACATGGACAATTCCCTGATCAGGATGGTGCATATCTGCAAGGGTAATACCAAAGTCCATGCAGTTCTTTTTTAACGTTTCCATCTGTTTTACCGAAATTTCATCTTTCATTACATCGCGATTCTTCGTTGGTACATTATGATCCATCGTTGCATAAGTCAAATCAGGACGGCGTACTTTGCGGTCAGCAAGCCGTAATCCTTCAAACGCTTGTGGTGAAGTAACTTCATGAACAAGATGCAGATCAATATACATAAGACTCGGTTTACCCTCTTCATCATGCACAACATGCTTATTCCAAATTTTTTCTACAATCGTTTCAGGTTTCCCCATTAGGAATACCTCCTCTCGCTTTAAAAGTATGAACTGCAAATACTGTCTGAAACACTTTTAGTGGTGATATTTTCAATTACTGCCTCGGTCATCTCGGCGGTACCAATTAGCTTCCCGCCTTCTCTATTCAAATCAGCTGTATGATAGCCTTCATTTAACGTATCATTTACAGCTGACTCAATCTCGGCAGCCTCCTCTTCCATGTTAAAAGAATGGCGAAGCATCATAGCTGCTGACAGAATCATTCCTATTGGATTGGCCATCCCGCGTCCTGCAATATCAGGCGCAGAACCATGAACTGGCTCGTAAAGACCTACACCATCTGAACGTACACTTGCGGACGGCAGCATCCCCAGCGATCCAGTTAAAACAGATGCCTCATCACTTAAAATATCGCCAAATAAATTCTCTGTAACCATGACGTCAAACTGATCAGGACTTGTAACAAGCTTCATTGCTGCTGCGTCTACAAGCAGATGGTCCACTGTTACATCCGGGTACTGCTGCCGCTTTTCCTCAACAACTTCCCGCCATAGACGGCTTGATTCCAGTACATTTGCTTTATCCACAGAAGTTAAATGCTTACGTCGCTTTTGTGCACTTTGGAATGCTTTATCAACAATCCGTTCGATTTCATAACGCTGGTAATAAAGTGTATCAACAGCCGCCTGCCCATTTTCTCGCCGTTCACTTGGCTGCCCAAAATACAGACCGCCTGTTAATTCACGGATGATTAAAATGTCACTGCCACTGATAACTTCCTGTTTCAGTGGAGAAACATGTTCTAATGCCGGAAAACTCTTGATTGGCCGCAAATTCGCAAACAAACCCAATTGCTTCCTGATGCCAAGTAATCCTTTTTCAGGCCGCTTATTTGCCGGGAGATTATCCCACTTCTTTCCTCCAACAGACCCTAGCAATACAGCTTCAGCCTGCTGGCAAGCCTTGATCGTATCATCCGGCAGCGGGTTGCCATAGCGGTCAATCGCATCTCCACCTATAGCATGTTCATGAAAAGCAAAACGGTGGCCGTATTCGGTAGCAACCGTATTCAGTACTAACTTCGCTGACTCCATCACTTCTTTGCCAATACCATCTCCTGGCAGCAAAACAACCTGTTTATTCATTTAATATCCTCCTTTTACAGCCTCTTCTTTTGGCTTTGATATATGATATTGAATCATGTAGCGGTTCACCGCATTTAAAAATGCATTTGCCGATGCCTCAACAACATCCTGTGCAGTTCCACGTCCATTCATTGATTCTCCATTTACCAAAAGCTGCACATGTGATTCAGCTAGCGCATCTTTTCCGCGTCCGACTGAGTTCAGTTGAAAGTCAACTAATTGTAATTCCTGTTCAATTAAGCTATCCAATGTGTTATACAGTGCTTCAACGCTTCCCTGACCTGTACGAGCTTCCTGAACCTTATTTCCTTCAGGTGTCGTCAATGATACTGTTGCTGTAGGGATATTCGCTGTACCATATTGCACCTGGAACATTTCCATTTGATACTTAGCAGCACCAGATTGATCTGTCTGAATTTCCATTAAAATGGTGAAAATATCATCGTCGGTAACTTCTTTTTTGCGATCAGTCAATTGTTTAAACTGATAGAATGCCTTTTTCAGGTTCTCCTCAGCAAGCTCAAATCCCAGTGACTTAACTTTATCCTGGAACGCGTGACGTCCGGAATGTTTTCCAAGGAATAGTGTATTTGACTGCACGCCGACCATTTCCGGTGTAATAATTTCGTAGGTTTCTTTGTTTTTTAAAACGCCGTCCTGATGGATACCTGCTTCATGTGAAAATGCGTTGCGGCCGACTACCGCTTTGTTTGCCTGGACGAACATCCCCGATAACTTGGCAATAAGGTCACTCGTACGCTTTATCTCGTTCAGTTTCAGCCCAGTTGTATATGGATAATGATCCGAGCGTATTTCGAATGCTACAGCCAATTCCTCTAATGATGCATTCCCGGCACGTTCGCCGATACCGTTTATCGTGCCTTCTATCTGGGTAGCACCATTTTCCACAGCAGCAATTGAATTAGCTACCGCCATACCCAAATCATTATGGCAGTGACAGGATAAATCAACCTGTTCAATATTAGGAACTGTTTTTTTGATAAACTGGAAAAGTTCCCCATACTCTTTTGGTGTCGTGTACCCGACCGTATCCGGTAAATTAATTACTGTTGCGCCAGCATCAATCACTTGCTCAATTATCTGTGCAAGGAAATTCCAGTCTGATCGCGAAGCATCTTCTGCTGACCACTCCACTTGCGGAAATTTTTCTCTTGCATACTTCACGATATCCACCGCAGTTTCAATCACTTGCTCAGGTGTTTGTTTCAGCTTATAAGTCATGTGAATTGGTGATGTTGCCAAAAAGATATGAAGGCATGGTTCCTCTGCATATTTCAATGCATCCCATGCAGTGTCGACATCCGACTTTACTGCTCTTGCAAGTCCCGTAACCGATGTCCCTTTGATGGTTTCAGCAATAGCTTTTACTGCCTCAAAGTCACCCTGGGAAGAAGCAGGGAAACCTGCCTCCATCCGGTCAACACCCAATTTTTCAAGCTGTCTGGCGATTTCCAGCTTCTCAAGTTTATTCAAATTCACTCCCGGTGACTGTTCACCGTCTCTCAAAGTCGTATCAAAAATTTTAATTTGTGACATGCACATTCACATCCTTTTGTTTTTCTTTTGTTGCTTGTAATGGCTGTTTTACAAAAGGCATTAAATC
>JBDNGJ010000009.1:0-23454 GCA_041689365.1 Virgibacillus sp. | reverse complement strand
TCTTGGATAGATATTATATCCACCAGCAATTATCATATCTTTTTTGCGGTCAACAATATAGAAATAACCTTCTTCATTCATATAGCCTAAATCACCAGTTAACAACCAGCCATCTTTTAAAACATTGTCTGTTTCTTCCTGATTGTTCCAATACCCTTTCATAATCTGTGGCCCTTTAACCGCAACTTCTCCTACTTCTCCCACTTCAGCTTCTTCCATAGTTTCTACCCTGAATATCGTGGCATCTGTATCTGGCCATGGCACACCAATACTACCGTTAACACGGTTATCCCAGACAAAATTAGCATGAGTAACAGGTGATGATTCAGTTAATCCATAACCTTCCACTAAACGCCCGCCTGTTATCTTTTCAAACTGTTCCTGTACCTCTGTAGGTAACGGTGCAGATCCACTTATACAAGCTTCGACCGATGATAAATCATATTTTTTTAAATTGGGATGATTCAATAACCCAACGTAAATTGTTGGTGCTCCCGGAAACATAGTTGGTTTTTGCTTATGAATTGTTTTAAGTACTTCTTCAGCATCAAATTTCGGCAGAAGCACCATTTTAGACCCAAACATAATGGCCATATTCATCACGGTGGTCATACCGTAAACATGAAAAAATGGTAAAACTCCTAAGACAATTTCCTTCCCTGACTCAGCCTTATATAGCCATGCTTGGCTCATTTGTACATTAGCTACTAAATTGTAATGAGTTAGCATAACCCCTTTTGGATTTCCGGTTGTACCACCAGTATATTGAAGCAATGCAAGATCTTCTTTTGAATTGACTTCAACCGGATTGTAGTCATCATCCCCATTTTCAATAATTGATTGCCAGACATGTGTATCTTCTGATTGTTCAACTTTTACAACCATGTTGTATTGCTTCTTTTGGATAAAAGGATAAATCAGATTTTTTGGGAAGGGTAAATAATCCTTAATACATGTAACAATGGTATGTTTAAGCGATGTGTTCCCCCGTACATTTGTAACACGAGGCAATAAAATGTCCAAACAAACGATAAATGTAGCACCTGAATCGTTTAGTTGGTATTCAAGCTCCCTTTCCTTATATAAAGGGTTTGTCTGAACGACTACAGCTCCAGCCATTAACGCCCCGTAATAACTTATTACTGCCTGTGGGCAATTTGGCAGCATGACTGCAACCCGATCACCTTTTTCAAGACCTAGGGACTGCATATATTTCGCCATTTTTCTGGCCTGTGTATAAACTTCTGTAAACGTCATTTCCTTACCCATAAAATGAAGCGCTTTCTTTTCAGGGTATAATTCAGCTGTTGCTGCCAAAAAAGAATGTAACGGCTTCTCGTCGTATTCAATTGTAGTTGGTATCTCTTCTGGATAATGTACATGCCAACGTTTTTTCTCCATATATTTTACTCCTCCTTTTTATCTATTAACTCCATTATACCGATTAATTAGTATTTTTTGAAATTTTATTTATTTATTTTTTTAAAAAACTTCTTGTTAAATTAAGTATATGATTCCAATGACTACAAAAATAACTGCAATTACAGCTAATATTTTAGCTAGCGTCTCCACTGTTCTCTCTCCCCTTATCCAATACTTGCGCCGATGACGAACGCTAATCCTACAGAAATCATCATCGAGATAAATCCGACTGCATTGTTTCCTTTTCCAATTTCCTCATCAACTTTGATAGTCGGTGTTAAAAATTCAAAAATAAAATAACCGATAAGTAATAATAAGAATCCAAAAACACCCCAGCCTATACTCTCTATAAGCGTATCGTTATGTTCAATCGAATAGCGGAAAATGGTAGCTATACCAAAGATTTTCCCTCCAGTTGCCATAGCTACAGCAAAATTCCCGCGCTTAATTTCCACCCAATTACGGTATGAGGTAACAAGTTCAAACACTGCTAAGAATACAATTGTACAAAGAATAACCACGCTGTATCTTGCAGCGGTCTCCACGAAAATAATCTCCCAAAAGTCAGTCACTTGAAGTTCTCCCCTTTTTATCTGTTACTTCAGTTCCAAATTTGTAACACCGCTTCCGCCTTCACCTTGTGATCCTGACCTAGCCGCAGTAATACTAGGGTGTCTTTGAACGAATTCCTTTACTCCCTTCCGAAGAGCACCGGTACCTTTCCCATGGATAATTGATACCTTTGGGTAGCCAGCTAAAATCGCATCATCAATATATTTTTCCAGTTTCACTAACGCATCTTCAAATCGCTGACCTCGTAAATCAAGCTCCGTTTTCACATGATAACTGGACCCTTTTACAGTGGCCATTGGTCTTTCAACAACAGTGTTTTTCTTGTTTACGAGCTGTAATTCATTCCGTTTCACTTTAACCTTCATAATTCCAACCTGAACAAGATATTCATTATCGGTGACTTTCTCCAGAACGGTTCCTTGCTGATTTACTGATAGCAGCTTAATTTCATCACCAGCTTGCAAACTCTGTTTGGCTGCTGGTTTTTCAACTGGCTCGTCGCTTTTTTTACTGGAAAGATTAGGCTGAGCCTCTTCAAGCATCTTTTTAGTTTCAATCCACTCATGCTCTTTTAATTGTGAACCGGATTTCAAATTTCGTAATTCGTCAACAATCATTTCCGCTTCTTCTCTGGCATTCTGTAACGACTTTTCTGCTTTTTCCTCAGCTTTTTTATACAACGATTCACGCTTTTCCTCGAAATGTTTCCATTCCTTCTCGATATCTTTCCGCAATTGTTCACTAGCAAGTAAGGTATCATGCGCCTCCTGATAATCTGATTCAGCTTGACGCTGTGATTTCTCAAGAGAGGCTATCATGTTCTCCACACTTTTAGAATCAATACCAATATGACTCTTAGCATGATCGATAACTCTTTCGTCAAGTCCCAGTCGCTTGGAAATTTCAAAAGCATTACTGCGTCCTGGTACACCTATCAGTAATCGATAAGTGGGTTTTAATGTTTGTACATCAAATTCCACGGAAGCATTAACAACATTCTCCCGGTTGTACCCGTATGCTTTTAACTCTGGGTAATGTGTTGTTGCAATAATACGTGAACCACGCGAAATCACTTCATCCAGAATAGACATCGCCAATGCCGCACCTTCCTGCGGGTCTGTGCCAGCACCAAGTTCATCAAAAAGAACTAAAGACTTATGATTGACATGTTCCAGAATTGAGACAATATTGGTCATGTGTGAAGAAAAAGTACTTAGACTCTGCTCAATTGATTGCTCATCACCGATATCCGCAAAGACATCCTCAAATACAGCCATTTCACAGCCATCAAGGGCCGGAATTCTGAGTCCTGACTGAGCCATTAATGTGCATAAGCCAATCATTTTCAATATTACCGTTTTACCGCCCGTATTTGGTCCCGTGATAACTATTGATGTATAATCTTCTCCCAATTCCACATCATTAGCAACCACTTCATCCATTAATATAAGCGGATGGCGTGCTTGGGTCATTTTTATAATGCCACTATCATTCATTTTTGGCATAGCTGCTTTCATTTGCATTCCTAATTCTGCCCTGGCAACCATAAAATCAATTTTTGCTAAAACAGTTACATTTTCATATAAAGAATCCTCATTAGTTGCGATATGATCACTTAATTCACGCAAAATCCTATCAATCTCCTGTTTTTCCTTAACCTTTGCTTCCTGTAATTGATTATTGAGATCAACAACAGCTTTTGGTTCCATAAATAATGTCGCACCTGAAGCAGATTGATCGTGGACAATCCCGCCAACAGACCCTCGATATTCCTGTTTTACTGGTAAAACATATCGATCATTTCGAATCGTTATGATTGCATCTGACAGCATATTACTTTTCGACTTTGTGTAGCCATCCAATTTATCACGTAATCTGCTTTCATACGTCCTAATGGAAGAACGTACACTACGTAATTTAACCGAGGCACTGTCCATCATATGTCCGTTATCATCGATACAGCTATTAATGTGCGTTTCCAAATCACGTAACGAAATAATCTGGGTACCGAGATTTTTTAAAATAGGCATATCTTCTTCTATTTTTTCCATAAAACTTTTAACCTGCCGCGCCGCATAAAGGGTGCTTGCAACTTCCAGACACTCCTCAGGACGCAGCACACCACCAATGACGCTTCGTTTAATACTAGCGCGTATATCAAATATTCCACCTAATGGAATTGTAGTATTTAATCTTAAAATTTGACTGGCTTCATCTGTTTCTGCTTGCAACTCTTTTACTTCGTCTATATTTATAGAAGGTTTTAAACTGGAACAAAAGTCCTTCCCTATCGAAGTAGCCGCCTGTTTACTTAATTGATCGGTAATTTTATTAAATTCAAGTACGTGTAGAATACGCTCATTCATAAAGACTTGCTCCTTTTACTTTCTTCCCATTTATTTAGTACGATTCATGAAGTCGATTAGTTTCTCTTTTGACCAGGTATTTAATACGGTTTCCTTTTTAATCCAGCCTTTACGTGCTGTACGTACACCATATGTCATATGATCAAGCATATTATAGTTATGCGCATCCGTGCTAATAGCAATTTTAACTCCAGCATTTTGAACTTTTTGAGCCCATTCAGCTGAGAGATCCAAACGGTTTGGATTAGCATTTATTTCCAGTGCTGTTCCAGTTTCTTTTGCTCGTTGAATTAACTTATTAACATCAACGTCATACCCCGTACGACGACCGATAAGTCTTCCCGTAGGATGCGCAATTAATGACACATATGGGTTATCAAGCGCAGCATATAACCTTTCCATAATTTTTTCCTGCGACTGATTAAAACTTGAGTGAATAGCTCCGATAACAAAGTCCATTTCCTGCAAAAACGTATCATCAAAATTTAATGAACCATCAGGTAAAATATCCATCTCGACACCAGCAAATACGTGTATATCGTCATACTTTTCGTTTAACCTATTTATTTCTTCTCTTTGTTTGCGCAGTCTTGTTTCACTTAACCCGTTAGCGACCTGCAAAAACTTAGAGTGATCTGTGATTGTAATATACTCATATTTTTTTTCACGAGCACGGTTAACCATCTCTTCTAAAGATTGTGCACCGTCACTCCATGTCGTATGCATGTGTAAGTCTCCACGAATATCCTCTAGATTGATTAGTGGTACCTGTTCACGAAACGCTTCCACTTCTCCGGTGTTTTCACGTATCTCTGGTGGAATAAACTGTAATCCAAAATGGTCGAAAAATTGCTTCTCATCCTGGAATGTTATGGTTTCTCCTGTTTCCTCAATGTCAACGCCATACTCGTTTATCTTCTCACCCTTGGATTTAGCCAATTGTCGCATTGCAACATTATGATCCTTCGACCCAGTGAAATGGTGTAAAGTTGAAGCAAATTCGTTTGGCGCTACAATCCTGAAGTCAACATTTACATCATATACATCTTCCAACGTAACGGATACTTTTGTCTCACCTTTGGAAATAACTTCTTTTATATAATCTATTTCAAGTAATGCATCACGGACAATTCCTGGATTTTCCGTTGCAATAATAAAATCGATATCTTTAATAGTTTCACGCATTCTCCGTAAACTTCCAGCACGCGAGTAATCATTTATAGCTTGTATATCTTTTAAATACGTTTCAATTCTTTCTGCGATTGGCAGCATAAATGCTATTGGCAGTCGTTCTGGACGAGTATTTGCATCCTCCAGAGCAGCAAGTATTTTGTCGGCTGATTTTTTTCCGAAGCCTTCAAGACTCTCCACTCTTCCACTTTCACAAGCTTCCTTGAGAGAATCCGCATCTGTCACTCCTAGCTCCTGGTAAAACTTGGCTAACTTTTTCCCGCCAAGACCTGGAAGGTTCAGTAATGGTATTAATCCGTTTGGTACTTCCTTTTCTAACTGGTTTAACGTTTCAGAAGACTCATTTTCAATATATTCATCAATTACCGTACTTGTCCCTTTTCCAATACCTTTAATCTTCTTGAAATCTTCTATATCTGTCAAAGAGCGATCATCACGCTCAAGAGCCTGTGCTGCTTTTCGATAAGCGGAAATTTTAAAAGGATTTTCTCCTTTAAGTTCCAAATATATAGCAACTTTTTCAAGTAATTTAATTACATCTTTTTTGTTAATTGTCATTGTATACCACCTACTATTTTTACTAAACTTTCGCATCTATAGAATAAGCTCAAACAGCTATCTTGATAAGCTCATAAGATTTTTAATTGTTGCCTTGACAACATTGATAAAAGTTTTTTACACATAAGATATAAACTGTGAACTAATTGCTGGAGTAATTTTTATAAACTCTCGTCCCGCCGTTCGGGATCGCTCCGGGCGGATGCACACCTTAGGGCAACGCTTCAGCTTCCTCGGAAGCAAAAACCGCTTCCTGCGGGATCTTCAGCTGTTGCTAATCCCGCTGGAGTCACCGCCCTCTGCTCACCCGGACTAGTGTAGTTCTATCACACATTTCTTCTATAGCGACTCTTTTTTCATTCAACAGCGGAGGAAATACACGTAGACTCCTGTGGGAGCTGAGGCCTAGATGAGACTACGCAGCGACGTAGGAGCAAGGAGGCTCATCAGCCGCCCACGGAAAGCGAAGTGTATTTCCGAAGCGGCATAATAGCACTCAACTTTTAAAAAAATAGTTCGCAGTTTATATCAACTACGTACCGTTGATCCAAAGTCAACTCAAGTAGTGCATCTTCAGCCTTTCTTATTCCTTCAAGGTTTATGCGTTCATCTTACGCTGCCAAAGTTGAATTTTTACTATGAAAAAGACTGATCCATTGATAGGCTATATCTATTGTACATGACATACAAGGACTACCCTAATACGTTGAATCAGTCTCAGTTATTTAATTAAAATTTAAGCAAATCATCAACGTGTTCAAACCATAATGTCTTGATTTGTTCTGATAAAACTGGTGTATGTTCAACAATAAATAATGCTATAGATGAGCTGTTTATCCAGGATTGTATTTCTGGTAATGGTGTTAATGCCAAAACATATAATACCACGAAAATCAGCAGATATATCTCTACAAATCCCAGCACTGCTCCCAATAGTTTATTTACAGAGTTTAAGATTGGCAGGTCTGCTACAAAGTCAAGCATAGATGCTATTATTTGCATAATTATCTTGGCAACGAAAAAAATTATTGCAAAAGCTATTGCGTTATAAAAAGCACCTTCGATAGGCAATGACTCAAGAAAATCAGCCCATGCGCCACTGTTTTCTAATTCGGGATAAGGAATCCATAATGCAAGTCGCGGGGCAAGCTGGTCATAGTATAAGGCTGCCAGTATGAACGCCGCAATAAATCCTAGTAAGTGAAATGCTTGTAATATAAAACCTCTTTTTAATCCAATAAAAAATCCAAATATTAATAGTGCAATTAATATAATATCAACCATATGCTAATTATCCTCTTCCTTGTTTTTTGACCCTAGTAATGTTGCATAGTCTTCTTTTAACTTCATATAATCATTCATCGTATTTACAGCTGTAAGAACGGCTAGTTCCGAAGTAGTAAGCTGTTGGTTCATCCCATGAATATCACGCATCTTCTGATCTACTAGACTTGCAACAAGGCGTACGTGATCCGCGTTTTCTTCGCCAACGACTGTGTAAGATTTATTATGTATTTCAACTGTTATACGTGTTTTATCATCCTGGGTCACACGAATACCCTCCTAATCGAAAAATAGTCCACTATATATTAACACAAAGTTTGCCATTGAGGAAACTGTTGGCGATACAAAATCATTCTTTTCATTTATGCCTGACATTTGCTATAGTTAATAGATAATCAAATTGGAGGATCCTATGCCACAGAATGTATACGTTATACCACAGAATACAATAGAAGAAATGAAACACTTTTATGCTAATGTACTTCAATCAACGCCTCAAGGAGCTGTTTTTCGTGCCAAAACTTCAAACGCAGTAATAACTGCATATAAATCAGGGAAAGTAATGTTCCAAGGAAATGCTCCAGCTGTTGAGGCAGCGAAATGGACAGATAAAGCAAAGGAGTCACCTAAAGCTACCCCAAAAACAAATAAAATAAATGCCTTCTCCCCACCAGATACTTTATTCACCAGCAATCATATTGGTTCAGATGAGGCAGGTACAGGTGATTATTTTGGACCAATCACTGTAGCGGCAGTATATGTTAAAAAAGAACAAATTGAACTGCTCAGGGAGTTAGGTGTGAAGGATTCTAAAAATTTAACAGATTCAACGATTCGAAAAATATCCAAAGATATTATGAATCTCGATTTACCCTATTCCTTATTAATTTTACATAATGAAAAATACAACAGACTGCAAAAACAGGGATGGACACAGGGAAAAATGAAGGCAATGCTTCATCATCACGCCATTAATAATCTGCTGAATAAGATTGGTACAACATCAATAGATGGCATTCTGATTGATCAATTTTGTGAACCAGCTATCTATAAAAAACATATAGCAACGGAGAAGCAGAAACTTGCGGATAATACGTATTTCATGACAAAAGCCGAGAGTTATTCGATTGCAGTTGCTGCAGGGTCAATTATTGCCAGAACCAGCTTTCTAAGTGAAATGGATAACCTGTCTGCTGAAACTGGAATCGCACTGCCAAAAGGAGCTTCCAAAAAAGTTGATCAAACCATCGCACGTATCATTAAATCCAAGGGTGAAAAAGCATTGAACTCATACGCAAAAACACACTTCGCCAATACAAAAAAGGCAAGAGGTTATCTCTAGCACAGTTGAGTGAGATTGAGCATTAAATTGCAGAGCAATTTAATGCTCTTTTTATGTTGATGGAAAAGGTTGTATTGTTGATTTTAATGGGCAGCGTTTACTCTCTGTTGTCTAACACGAATTTCCGTACTTAACTTTCTTTTCTTCACTTGGCGATCCATCGCTCCAGGGGTCTCACAAATTACCAAATTATGGATATCAACCGCAATTTTGATATATCAACTGGTAACTCTGGATATCGACCGCAATTTCGGTATATCAACTGGAAATACCGGATATCAACCGGAATTTTGATATATCAACCGGAAATTCTGGATATCAACCGCAATTTCGGTATATCAACTGGAAATACCGGATATCGACCGCAATTTTGATATATCAACTGGAAATACCGGATATCAGCCGCAATTTTGATATATCAACCGGTAACACTGGATATCAACCGCAATTTCGGTATATCAACTGGAAATACCGGATATCGACCGCAATTTTGATATATCAACCGGTAACACTGGATATCGACCGCAATTTTGATATATCAACTGGAAATACCGGATATCAGCCGCAATTTTGATATATCAACCGGTAACACTGGATATCGACCGCAATTTCGGTATATCAACTGGAAATACCGGATATCGACCAATTGGGGTATGAAGAGGTTAGCGATATATGGGATACTTTCATAACTGCCAATAAATCTATAAACTGCGTCATAATATCATAACCTCCCATGTTATGGTGGTAATATCCTTAATAAAAAGCAGTTCAATCAAGAGTACAAATTGTGTTTTTGTACTTCAAAACTGAACCACTTAAGATTTGATGCTTGCCCTCGCCGTTATGACCTTACGTAGGCATTAAATTTATTATTAACTGTACGGATTATTTCCTGATAGTATTGTTCGACTTCATCATCTTTCAATGTTTTATCCGGGTCCTGATAAAGCAGGCTGTATGCGATAGATTTTTTGCCTTCTGGTAAATGCTCACCTTTATATACATCAAACACTTGAACATTCTTAACCACTGGTGCACCAGTTTCTTCTATCGTTTGTCTAATATCACCTGCTTGAGTGTCCACATCAACGATAAACGCAATATCTCTGGAAACAGATGGATACTTAGGGATTTGACTATATCCTGGTGTGTTGTTATAAACAGCTAATACTGTTTCCATATCAACATCAAAAACATAAGTCTCTTTAATATCCATTGCCTTTTCTAACTTCGGATGCACTTGACCGATAAATCCAACAACATGATTATTAACCTTGATTGTTGCACACCGCCCTGGGTGCATGTCTTGTAATTTGGCCTGTTCGAAGCTTACTTGTATATTTAAGAAGTCAAACAGACCCTCCACAATTCCTTTAACAAGGTAGAAATCTGCCTGCCTCTTCTCTTGCTGCCATTGATGAGACAGCCATAATCCTGTAACTGCTCCTGCAACCCGAAGCTTTTCATCTGGTTGTTTTGTAAGTGTTGCTTCGTTTGAAATAAAAACATTTCCTAGTTCAAAATAGGACAGATTCATTTGATTTCGTGCATGATTGTGCGCTAATGTCTGAAGCAACCCTGGCAATATGCTTAGTCTTAAATATTTATGGTCCTCACTCATTGGCATAGCCAACTGTACAGGGTTAAGCTTCTGTTCCTGCTGTAACGGATCTAATAGCTTATACACTTGATCATCACTTGTTAAGGAATATGTTATCGTCTCCATCAACCCTGCACTTTGAAGATAACCTTTAACATCTCGCTTTAATTGCTGTCTGTTTGTTAATCCACCTGCCTGTGATGAACCTTCTGGTAACGTAAATGGGAGATTGTCATATTCGTAAATACGAGCAACTTCCTCAAGCATATCTTCAAAAATCGTAATATCTCCACGGCGGGTTGGAATGGTCACAATCAGTTGATCATTATCCTGATCGAACGGAAACTGCAACTTGTTTAAAATAACACCAATTTCTTTTGTACTAATTTGAGTTCCAAGACGTTTATTAATCTCTGCCGTACTAACTTCAACTACTTTCTCAGAACGGTCCAATTCATCAAAAGAAACCACATCATCCAGAACCGTTGCACCAGCGTACTTTTCCAGTAAATAACATGCACGAAGACCCGCTTCTTTTACTCGATTAGGGTCTACTCCCTTTTCAAAGCGGGTGCTTGATTCACTGCGTAACCCTGTATCTTTCACTGCTTTTCGAATAGATGTAGGTGAAAAATATGCTGCTTCAAGCAATACAGTTGTGGTTTCGTTGTTAATTTCTGTGCTGGCTCCACCCATAACACCAGCCATTGCAACTGGATCTTTTCCATCTGTTATTACTAAATGGTCATCTGATAAGTTTCTTTCTTCCTTATCCAGTGTAATCAGCTTTTCATTCTGTTCCGCACGTCTAACAACAATTTTTCCGGAATTCAATAAATTGTAATCAAATGCATGCAATGGCTGACCATATTCAAGTAATACATAGTTAGTAATATCCACTACGTTATTAATAGGACGAATACCTGCAGCCATTAATGCATTACGCATCCATAACGGTGATGGTTTTACTTTTACATCTTTAACGACAAATGCACCGTAATATGGATTTAACTCAGGCTCAGCCACTTCAACAGAAACATAATCTTTCGCTTTTTCCTCACTTGTATTTACCTCTTCACTTGGTAACGTTACCTTTTTGTCCATTATTGCTGCAACCTCATACGCAACCCCTAACATACTCAGGCAATCAGCACGGTTCGGTGTTAAATCAAATTCTAATACGGCATCATTTAAGTTCAATAGAGGTGCGACACTTTCACCTATCGTTACATCATTCGGAAAAACAAAAATACCTTCTGCAATATCTTTTGGAACATATTTTTCCTCAATACCAAGCTCCTGAAGTGAGCAAATCATCCCATTTGATTCTACCCCACGCAGTTTAACCTTTTTAATTTTAAAGTTTCCAGGCAGAACTGCACCAGGCTTAGCTACTGCAACTTTTTGCCCCTGCGCAACATTTGGTGCTCCGCAGATAATCTGTAATTTCTCATCACCTATATCGACCTGACAAAGATTCAGTTTATCAGCATTGGGATGTTTCTCACATGATTCAACATGACCAACTACTACACCTTGACTTTTTTCCGCAATATATTCAATACCATCTACTTCAATACCAGTTTTGGTAATCTTTTCAGCAAGTTCTTCAGGTGAGATATTTTCTATATTTACATAATTCTTTAACCAATTTAATGACACTAGCATTACAAGGTACCTCCTTTTGCATGATGATATTGTTTTAGAAATCGTACATCATTTGTATAGAAATTACGGATATCATCAACGCCATATTTCAGCATAGCTATTCTTTCTGGCCCCATTCCAAATGCGAACCCTGTATATTCTTTAGAATCATATCCGGCCATTTCCAGTACTCTAGGATGGACCATGCCACCGCCTAAAATTTCAATCCAGCCTGACTTTTTACAAACAGAACAACCAGATCCGTTACAGACTTTACATGAAATATCCATTTCAACAGATGGTTCAGTAAACGGGAAGAAGCTTGGACGCAGCCGTGTTTTCCGATCATCGCCGAACATTTTCTTAGCAAATTTATCTAATATTCCCTTCAAATCACTCATACGGACATTCTTATCCACGTACAGCCCTTCAATTTGGGTGAACTGGTGTGAATGTGTTGCGTCATCCGTGTCGCGACGGTATACTTTTCCGGGACAAATCATTTTAACAGTTTGATCACCATTGAACTGTCGCATCGTTCGAGCTTGAACAGGTGATGTATGTGTTCGAAGCAATAATTCATTGGTGATATAAAAAGTATCCTGCATATCACGTGCTGGATGGCCTTTAGGAAGATTCAGCGCCTCGAAATTATAATAATCTGTTTCAACTTCAGGCCCTTCTCTTACCTCAAATCCCATTCCAATAAATAAATCCTCAATCTCTTCTACAATTTGTGTTAACAAGTGAGGCCCGCCAACTTGAACTGGCCGCCCTGGTAAAGTCACATCAAGTGCTTCGTGCTGAAGTTTCTCATCTAATGCTGCTTGCTCCAGAATTTCACTCTTTTGCTCAATTTCATTTGTGATCGATTCACGTACTTTGTTGGCAATTTCACCAACAACCGGTCGCTCTTCTTTAGAAAGCTTCCCCATACCACGCAGAACAGATGTTAAAGACCCTTTTTTGCCTAGGTAAGTTACTTTAATATCCTGGAGTTCTTTTAAATTATTTGCCTGTTTAACACTATCCAATGCTTCAGCTTGAATAGCCTCCAATTGCTCTTTCATAATTACTCCTCCTTTAACACTTCTTAAAATACAAAAAAGCCCCATCCCTAAAAAGGGACGAGGCTATAGATTCGCGGTACCACCCTTGTTGACACACATAATGTATCCAACTTAATCTTGATAACGGATTTTTAATCCGGTACACCTTTACTTGATTAATCAAGGTCCCGAGTGCCAGCTCCAGAGTGAAGTGTAAAAATTATCACAGTAGAAATGTTTTCAGTCCAGGACATCTCTTCCCTTTCACCGCTTCCTAACTATTACGAGCTCTTTCTTAGCCTTATTGTAAAATTTATTTAATTATAATGAACATCTGAAAAATATGCAACTTCTACATCTTAATATAATACATTAATATGCCTGCTGCAACACTTACATTAAGTGATTCTGCCTCTCCATATATTGGAATTTTTACTACGCTATCAGCTAAGCCTACAATTTCACTTTGAATTCCTGCACCTTCATTTCCAATAATGAGGGCCGTTTTTTCTGGCACTTCAAGTTTATTAAATGGACGTGCATTTGATAATGCGGAAGCCCATACACTAAATCCCTCTATCTTTAACTGTGGTATTTTTTCTTTTATATTCACCTGTGAAATTGGCAAATGGAATAGTGAACCCTGTGTAGAGCGGATAACCTTATCATTATACATATCAACCGTATTTTCACCCAGCATCACAGCATCGAACCCTGCTGCATCCGCCGTTCTTATGACTGTACCTAAATTGCCTGGGTCCTGAATAGAATCAATTAATAAGATAGTATTTCCAATTATTACTTCTGGTTCCTTCATTTTTATAATTGCAGATACTCCCTGTGGTGTCTCCGTACGAGCAATATGCTGCAGGACCTTTTCACCTACTTGGGTAACCTTATAGTCATTGAACCAATCTGGATATTGGGTATCTTCCTGAACGATAATCTCGACAATTTCCCATTCACTCTTATGTGCTTCTTCAACCAAATGAAACCCTTCAATTAAAAAAGTCTCTGCTTTTGTACGGCCTTTACGTTTATGAAGTTTATTCCATTGTTTTACTTTTTCATTTTGTACCGAGGTAATCATATCTTTTCAATTCCATTCCAATTAATTTTAACTGCTAAAATACGTTCCCATTTAACGGGCCAAATTTCTACTACCATCATACATATTTTATCCTATAGTGGTCAAACTATCTATAGTTAAAATAATTGTGAGAGGTGTTTTTATGGATTTAAATTTACGGAATGCCATATTGTCTAATATTGCATCAAATAATCAGGAACAATTAGAAGCAACCATAGTTGATGCGATTCAAGATGGTGAAGAAAAAATGCTGCCTGGTTTAGGGGTAATATTTGAACTGATTTGGAACCAATCCAATGAAGAGGACAAACAGGAAATGATTGACGCACTTGAACAAGGTGTAAAGCAAGCAACTACAAGTTAGATTAAAACGGGTGCAAACAAGCATCCGTTTTTTTATTGATTAATAACTACATTTATCTGTATTTATGGTAAACTTATATTAGAAAACTTGGCTTATCGCCAGGCCTTAATATAGATATAGATAAGCCTTAGTTGCACTTGTGCAGTAAGAAAAAATTTATACATTCTTATCTGCTAGAAATAATACATATAGTAGAAGAAGTTGTACATAGGGGGAGAGGAGAATATATAATGAGTTCCAAAAAAATTATCGTAATTTCAATTGTTGCTGTTCTATTAGTTGGCGGAAGTGTAGCAGCATATGTCTTGCTTGATTTGTCCGCCAAACAGCAATATTTTCTAGCCGAGAAAGACTCAGCGGAATTTCTTGCAGGTAAAGCAGAAACACGCTATCAGCCTGAATTAAACTGGTATGAACAAAGTGAGGAAAATCCTACAGAGACAACACTGGAGTTTTCCGGCGAATATAATGATCCCAATGCAATGAGTGGTTTCGGTGGTATGGGTCCAGCCCAATTTATAAATAATGCAACACTTACTTTAACTACTGCTATGGATAAAGATAAAAAGCATTTGGCATCTAAAATCAAAGCAAGCATGGGTGGACTTGAAGTAGGGGATATTAATTTTTATCTGACAGAAGATCGGATGATGCTGGGCTTGCCATTTCTTGATGAATTAGTTCAGTTAAATGGTGAAGATTTAGGCAAGTTATTAAAAGAAGTTGATCCAAACACATTCACCGGAGACGAGAAACTTGATTTCAATGCTTTTTTTGAAGGATCAGCTGGAGTTCTTAGCAAAGAAGACCAAAAATATATTCAAGAAGAATACTTGAAAATGATATATGAAAGTTTGCCTGATAAGGCATTTGAAATAACGGATGAGACAGTTAACGTTAATTCGAATGCAATGGATACGCAGAAAATCACCATGCATCTTTCCGAAAAACAAACAAAAGACCTTTTGGAAACAGTACTTAAAAAAATGGAAAGTGACGAAAGGCTGAAAGAAATTATCAGTGAGCAGATTGGTGTTCAACAGTTTGGTGCAGGTATAACGTCAACAAGTATGACACCTGATGTTCAAAAACAAATCGATCAATTTATTGGAGAGTTTGAAACAGCTATACAGGATGCTCAGGCAAATTTAAAAGAATTTAAAATTCCAAATGGTATTCAATCGACGATATGGGTGAAAGACAAACTAATCGTAAAACGTGACATCTCTATAAAACTTGGTCCAACAAACGAGGAACTGGTCACTTTATCTGTAAATGGGACGCAACTACTTCAGGACCAAAACCAAACGTTCGATTACGAATTTGAAGCAACTGATCAGAATGGTAGTCAAAACATGACACTTACAGGAGATTTGAAGACAACTAGCGATAAAGTTTCTGACTCTATTAAACTTTCATTTGGTGAAACAGAACTATCCTATGATGGTACTGGAACATTACAAGATGGCAACAGAAAATTTGAACGGGTATTTTCCTATAATGACGCCAGAGATAGTGGTAGTTTAACATGGTCTGGCAACGCTTCCTATAACAATGATCAAATGTCATCCGAACACGACTTTTCGGTTGAAGCACCAGATATTGGGCCGGATATGATTGGTCTCCACATCGAAAAAAGTGCAAAACTCATTAATTCAGTTGAATTAGATAGTGACAGGGAAGTTAAGAACATAGGGGACATGAGTATTGATGAACTGAATCAATACGTCGAAATGGAAGTAACCCCTCAATTCCAGCAGTGGATTTTCGGCTTAATGGGGACTGGTGGGAATCTAAATGGCTTTTAATGGAATGGAAGTGGATGTATGCAATTCATAAAACATCTGTTTTTATTTACCAGTAATAATTTAAAGCAACTGCAGAGGAAGTGGCTGACACTTCTTCTGCTTTTACTGTTTCCTATCATTCTCGTATCATTAATTGCTATTATAGCAGTCTCCATTGTCACACCTGAGGAACAAAAACCAATTTATGTCGGACTAGTTGATATGGATAAATCAGAAGAAACTGAAATGGTATTAGACATGATTGATGAATCATCACAATTAGGCAATTACATACAAATTAAGAAGATGACAAAGAAGCAGGCAGCCGAACAAATTGAGGATCAGTTAAGTGCCTATGTAACCTTTCCTGACGGCTTTACAGAAAGCTTATATAACGGAAATCAAGTAACATTAACAATCACAGGTAATCCAAACAGACGAACAGAGAGCTATGTTGTAAAAGAATTGCTTGATAGCATCGCACGGCATATACGTGCATCACAGGCAAACATACTTACGATAAACTACTATGCAAAACAGTTATCCATTGATGATAAAACACGCCAAGATATGCTATTTAACCAATTTACTAATTTTTTAGTATATACAGTAGGTAAAGATAAGATCATAGACGAGGAAGAAATTACTAATAACGCCACCAATTCACCCGTTCGCTATTATGGGCTTTCAGGCTGGTTTACGATTGTTTCAATCTGGCTGCTGGCATTTTATTCATTTTTTACCAAAGATGAAGAATATCGCTTAATAGATAGGATGCGATTATATGGGGTTTCTCAAATAAGACAGTTATTTGCAAAAATATTATCCACTTTCTTAGTAACATTCATTTGTGCGGCGCTCACATTGTTCGTAATCACTAATTTAATAGAAACCGCTTTATTCGGTGAAGACTATTTACGAATAGCAATCATAATAAGTCTTTATAACATTGCGTTCCTACTCGGGTTAGCTATTCTGGAAACGGTGATCAGTGGCCAAAAAGTACGTCTGCTTGTACAATCATTGTTTACATTTTTATCACTATTAGTAAGTGGAGCAATTATACCTACTCTCTACTTTCCATTATATGTACAAGCACTTCTACCATACAGTTTCTCCAGCGAAAGCTTTCACTGGCTTCAGGAAGTAATTATAAACGGCAGGTTTTATACTGACTATGTACCACTTGCACTTCTGACGACAGCAAGTGTGCTCCTATTAATAGGCTTATCGATGTGGAAGGAGCGTGTTAATCCATGAATAGTATCTTGGCAACACGCTTGATGCATTGGAAAAAACAATTTACAAGCTTAGTTTTTTGGCTTTTATTCCCACTTATAGCAACAATTGGTATCATAACAGTTACTGATGTTTTGCAGGAAGATACAAAAGTTCCAGTTGGTATCGTCCTGGAGGAAGATACCAAAGCATCAAATGAATTGGTACAGGAAATTAAAACGATACCTTTTGCCAGAATAAAAGAACTGTCTGAAAATAATGCACTTTATCAGTTAAGAAAACATGAACTGGATAGTATATTTATTATTCATGATGGCTTTGAGGAGAGAATTCTTGAAAATAATCGTAATCAATTAATCACCAGCTATCAGTCCAACCTGTCGTTTGCCTATTCACCTGTTAAGGAAATAGTTTTATCCTATGTACAGCAGGAAACCGGGAGATCAAAAGCTGCATTTGTTGTAAAAGAACTTGAACAGCAATATGAGGCAGACAAAGGATGGACGTTTAAGGAAATTGTTGCCAAAAGTAATGAAATCGAACAAGATGAAAATCTCTTAAATACTTCTTTTTCATTCAATGGATCGCCAGTAAAGGCAAGTAAAGATACAGCCTTGTTTTCTGTATGGGGATTATGGGCAATATGCAGCATGCTTTCAACGCTGCTACTGTTTGACTGGGTGATTAAAGAAAAACAATTGAACACAAGAATACGCTTTGCATTCACCCGTTGGCCATTAAAATCATATCTATTACAGAATTTTATTCTTTATTGTGTCCTGTTTTTTATGGTTGATCTGTTCACTGTTATTACGCTGTATTTTGCATTTGGAGAGTGGATTAGCATTCTAAACCTAATTATTTATCGGATTTTAATTAGTCTGGCTGCCTTTTTACTTGCACATCTTTTTAAAACGACATTTTTATATTATGCTATGTCATTTGGAATAACACTGTTTGTCACGATTAGCAGTGGTGCAGTTCTCCCCTTGGGAGTAATCGCGAATTGGTCGTGGTTCGATTTATTTAATCCAATTCTCCCGTTACTGAAAGGAGAATTTGTAAGTTTATGGTCACTTGTGGTAATTCTTTTTACGATTGTTTGGCTTGTTAGAAAGGAGAAATACAATGCTTAATGTCCAATCCCTATCAAAGGTATATGGAAAAAAACAAATACTAAATTCTGTTACACTTTCTGCCAAACCAGGTGAAATCATTGGACTTGTAGGTGAAAACGGTGCAGGCAAATCAACCATGCTGCAAATCCTGGCAACGTTATCCAAGCCAACTTCGGGTTCTATATCGTTATATAATGAAACCTATCGCAAAAACAAAAAGCAGCTTCGTAAAAAAATCGGTTTTGTTGCACAGGATATTGCATTATGGGAGGAATTCACAGTTAAAGAAAATATGGTTTTCTTCGAGAAACTATCATGGGAAAATAAAAGTAAGGAAGAATTAAGACAGCTTTGCAGAGATATGAAGCTCGAAAAATGGGACGAAGCTGTCAAGACACTTTCAGGTGGCATGAAACGGAAATTAAATTTAGCGATAAGTTTAATACACGAACCAATGCTATTACTTTTAGATGAGCCTACGGTTGGTATAGATCTGAAATCACGCAAAGAAATTGGTTCATACTTATATGGGCTTGCAAAGAATCACGGTAAAATGGTTATTTACACATCACATGACATGGACGAGATCAACAGCTTATGTGAACAAATATACTGTATTGGGAACGATCCTTTCTATTATCAGGTATTACAGGATTATGGAAAAGAACCGATACTATTATAGAGGATATTGTGATAATTTGGAAAAAGATGTACAATTAATATTAATAAATTTGGGGGATTATAATTATGGATATTCGAAGTTTGCAATCACTAATTCAACATCAGGCAATGTCAGTCTTAACGTCTTCCAGGAACAACTCAACTAACTCCCCTATGATTGACCTGGCCTTTAAACAATTATTGCAGCAGCAAATAAATAATGGAACCACCAATAACAATGACTTTATGCAGGGGAATACGCAGACTCAGCCGTTTATGCCACTTCAAAATTCTTCCCCATTAACGGTAAAGAATGCTACTTCACCAGTAATATTTGATTCGTATATTTCCAGTGCTGCCGAAAAGTATGGAATAGATCCGAACCTGATTCATTCCGTTATAAAAGCCGAATCAAACTATAATGCAAATGCCAAAAGCGGTGCTGGTGCGCAAGGTTTAATGCAGTTAATGCCTGGTACTGCAAGAGGCCTGGGCGTCACCAATCCATATGACCCCGAGCAGAATATCGAAGGTGGAACGAAATATTTAAGCCAGATGCTCGACCGGTATAACGGGAATATTGAACTGGCTCTTGCCGCCTATAATGCAGGGCCGGGGAATGTAGATAAACACCAAGGTATTCCGCCGTTTGACGAAACACAAAACTATGTAAAAAAAGTAATGAATTCCTATATTTTATAAAAAAGCTGAGGAGTGTCCTCAGCTTTTTCTTTATTCCAGGCAGTCTCTTGCTATTCATCTTTGCAGTTAAATATAAGCAGCCAAGTTATCTATAAAACAGCCTTAACCTAAAATGATTTCCTTCACTTTATCGTTGTCCAATTTCTTAATTGTTTCAACAATCAATTTCACTGCGTTTTCAAAATCATCACGATGCAGGATAGCAGCATGTGAATGAATATAGCGTGTTGCCACCGTAATGGATAGGGATGGCACTCCGTTAGCTGTTAAATGTATGGAGCCAGAATCGGTCCCTCCACCGGCGATTGTTGCAAATTGATAAGGAATATTGTTTTCGTCGGCAGTGTCAACGACAAATTCACGGACACCTTTATGAGAAATCATCGATGCATCATATAAAAGGATCTGTGGCCCTTCTCCAAGCTTACTGTCCGCATCTTTGTCAGAAACACCAGGAGTATCCCCAGCAATACCAACGTCGACGGCAAATCCAATATCAGGTTTTATGGCGTGTGCAGAAGTACGCGCACCACGTAACCCGACTTCTTCCTGGATAGTTCCAACTCCATAAACAATATTAGGATGCTTTTCATCTTTTAACTGTTTAAGTACCTCAATGGCAATTGCACAGCCAATTCTATTGTCCCATGCTTTTGCTAACAGCATCTTATCATTTTTTAATTGGGTAAATTCAAAATATGGTACAACTGAATCACCAGGACGTACCCCAAATTTCTGCGCTTCTTCTTTACTTGATGCGCCAATATCGATAAACATATCCTTAATGTCAATTGGCTTCTTGCGTGCTTCAGCCGAAAGAATATGTGGTGGCTTTGAACCAATTACTCCTGTTACATCACCTTTTGATGTCATGAGGGTCACTCGTTGCGCAAGCATTACCTGGCTCCACCAGCCACCAACTGTCTGAAAGTAAACAAAGCCATTATCATCGATACGGGTAACCATAAATCCAACTTCATCTAAATGCCCAGCTACCATGATTTTAGGGCCATTTGAATCGCCAGTCTTTTCAGCAATCAAACTGCCCAAATTATCGGTATAAATTTTATCAGCATATGGTGTTATATACTTTTCCATCACTTCTCTCACTTCTTTTTCATTACCTGGAATTCCTTTTGCATCTGTTAAATCTTTTAACATTGTATTAGTTTCGTCTAATTTCGCCATATGTAAAAATTCCTCCTTCATTATTATCCTATTACATTATAACCGTAAATACAGAAATAATAAAACGATTCCAGCCTAATATCCCTGGTTTTGCCGCTCATAATTTACTTCATTTTTTTTCAGGTACGCTTCCTGTACTGCCTTTTCATCAAAACCTAGTAGTTCCCCTAACTGCAAGTAATATTCAAAAAGTAATTCATAGTTTGCTCGTGTAGGTTGTTGTTTAAATGAAACACAAGCAGCAAAAACTTGATTAAACTGCTCTGTTTCACTGCTTGAAGAATTTTCTGTTGTGGATGCTGATATATATTCATACCCTTTTTCCAATCCTAGTGATAAAATAAAATGTATCCCGTCAACGTATTCTTCCAGGATTACAGTTTCTTCATTTCTAGGTTTCGTACTCCAGAATTTGAAGCAACGTGTTTCATTGGCTAATTCCCCTAATTCCACAAGTAACGCCAATTGTTTCTCCTCAAATAAATCCTTGCCTGTAAGATCATGCTGTGATTCAATATAGTTGTCCAATTGTTTTTGCATCCTGTATAATGCTGACCAGTCCATTTCGATTACCTCTTTTCTCTTTTTATCGATTGTAACACGAAATTATTGTAAATAGTGAAACCTGTTTCTATCCCAAAACGTACAAGATACTATCACTCTATAGGGAGACGATTTGATATGATTGTTATTTTGTTCAGATTACTTATTCTCATAGCGCTCGTTCTCCTCGTTTATACGGTATATCAATATTATCGTAATCCGGAACGAAAGATGCAAATAGCCAAGGCTAAGGACGATTTTTATATAGTAGATGAACCAACTAATAGTAAGAAAAATATCCAGTTTGTCTATAGAAACTGTTTATTTGAAGGGGAAAAATATCTTGGTACCACAGAAGATTCATTTGAAGTAGTTAATATTAGCGTATTTGCACGTGACCCCGGGGAATTAGGTGGAATTAGGAGAGACGACCTCTATTTTATTGAAAAAGAATTATTAATTCGATATCCATATGCAAAAATCGAGTGGAAGCATCCTATAAATAAATTGCTGTTAACTATTATCGAATAGAAGGTGAAATTTCCTATGCGACTATGGCACGAAGAACTTATCCCACTCCTACCTAGGCAACAATTACTGGGACAGCACCGCGAATGTTGTGCACTTAGGGGTAATGGCTGGGGAAAGCCGCACTCCACAGTTAACTACCTATTCAATTATTCACCATATAAGCTTTTTCAGTATCATTTAAAAATTATCCAGGAAATGAAACGAAGAGGATATAATGTTCAGCCACTATGGGAAGAAGCAACATATCGCGGGAAGTCTACTGCTCGCTATTCCAGCCTTGAAGCAATGAAATGTACAGGGGATCAAGTAAATACAGGTAATATATATCCGGAACATAATCTGGAATATTTAAATGATTGTATAAATAACCTCCAGCAAAAAGGGGTCTATATCAAGTTAAATGAAAAATAGCTCACCCGTGCGGTTTCTCCGCATAGTGAGCTATTTTTAAGATAATTATTATTCAACTTTCGCAGCGTAAAATGAACGCATAAACCTTGAAAGATTAAGAAAGGCTGAAGATACACTACCTTAGTTGACTTTAGATCACTGTACGTAGTTGATATAAGCTGAGTGCTTTGACACCGCTTCGGAAATACATTCCGCTTTCCGCGGGCAACGCTTCAGCTTCCTCAGAAGCCAAAACCGCTTCCTGCGGGATCTTCAGCTGTTGCTATTCCCGCAGGAGTCTCCATGTATTTCCTACGCTGGGTTTTGCTCTCACTATATCCTGTAAATTAATCAATGCTTATCGTGACATTGACTCTTAGCCATAGGGAACATAGTACGTGCCTGAAGACCCCGGGAGAAGTGCCCTTAACGTCACGAGGATGCCCGTGACTAAGAAGAAACTGTAAAAAAGTCAGATTGAGCAGATGTCGCCTTGGTATCCAGGTCGGTGAAAGGGAGTATTTCCCTGCAGCTGGATTTATAAAAAACTGCGTGTTTCTTGGAGTTGCTAAATTAAATGATTTAAAGGTTTTTTTACCCATCACAACAACATTTGTTTATTTTAAGGATTGTAATACACAATCCAGCGGAGGAAATACACGTAGACTACTGTGGGAGCTGAGGCCTAGGAGGCTGTCCGACGAAGTGAAATTGCCGAATATTTATTCAAAATACGGTGGATTATACATTAATAATTCAGTGTGAATGCATATATATTCACAGAATTTATTCCATCGGACAGCCTCCTAG
>JBDNGJ010000008.1:0-2394 GCA_041689365.1 Virgibacillus sp. | reverse complement strand
GGATTTTTGTTGCAGTTAAGAAAGCATAACTTCTTTCTTACTGCATAAATGCAACTAAGCATCCACCAAAAGGCTTTGTGAATATCTATTTTTCTAATGTTGCTGATTAGATATTAAATGCGAAGTAGTGAATATCGGGTTCCGTTTCCTATCACAAACAATAAAAATGTAATGTAAAATGACTATCAAATTTATACTGCTTATGTGATGGTTATTTTTTGTTGGTTTAAAAGCATTTTCGGCTTAATACCTATTAAAATTGCAGTGTAATTTGTACCCCAATTTATTAGGTAACAATAGCCAGTGTAAGTCCACATTTTAACCTACAAATTCGTATGCAGATTAACATACATAAAATTACCAGTAAATTGGAAGGTACTTTATTTTCGCTTGATTTTACAAGGTATTCAGAATATTCATGTTAAAATAAATGCAACGATTGTGAACCATTACAATTAAACTAACGAAGCAGGATTGTTTAATAGTTAAGTTACTTCAAAAGGATATTTAAAGGAGAAAATATGATAAAAATTATGAAGGCTAATAAAAGCCACGTTGAAGAAATTTCAAGCGTATGTATTAGGGGATATTGGGCGACATATGGGGAAAGTCACTCGAAAGAATGGATAGAGAGAGTGATAAAAGATTTTTATAATCACGAGAGAATATTAAGAGAAGTAACAGAATTTAATTGTGATTGGGGTGGATATTTTGTTGCTGTTGAGAACGGAAAAGTAGTTGGTGCGGCAGGCGGAGGAATGATTGATGAAGAGGTCGGAGAATTATTCGTTATATACATTGACCCTATAAGAAGAAATGAAGGGATTGGCACTAAATTATTGGATGCTTTTACGAAACAACAGAAAGAAGAATATGGAGCCAAAGAGCAATGGGTATCTGTTCAAAAAGGAAATATGAAAGGAATTCCTTTTTATGAAGCCAAAGGTTTCAAATTTCAATATGAAAGAGTTCCAGAAGAGAATCCAACGTATATTAAATTAAGACATTCCAGAAAGATATGAAGTCATTTTTTATTCAACTAACGGGTGAGAAGGAATAGATTCTTTCTTGTTGATTGCGTGGTGGAAAGTACAATTCACTAATCTAATTCCTTCAATATTAAATATACTACAATTATTGAAAAGGTATATATATCATAGAAATTACCTTCGGGCATAATAGGGACTATAGAAATAATTAGAGTTAATATTAACCCTAGAAATAGAGCAATATAAATAAGTTTCATTTTGTCACCTCGAAAGTTTAAAAACTATTTTTAAACTAACATAGTATGGATTGGCATTCAATTAAAGATTTTTTAACAATCCTTTTATATTTCTTCTGCCATTGTGTCTATTCAACTATTGGGTGCAAAAGTGAAACAAGGAGTTGTCGATGAGGCAGTTCCTAATGATTTAGAAATAAAATGGCTAAGAAAAGCATAGGAGGTAGAAATGAAAAGAAAGAGAAGTTGGACACAAAGTGTTTTGGTAGGACAGATTACTGGTCTATTTGCTTTTGCAGCAAGCATGTTCGTTCCAAATTCTAGTTATAGGGAAATTATAATGGCTTAATTGCTGGTTTAGTTGCTTATATCGGCGCGAAATTAGCTGACAAATTCACCCGCAATGATAATGACTAAAAACTAGAAGTTTATTTAGCTATAGGGGTGTGTTAGTTCAAAAAGCAGTTGAAATAAATATAAGAAAAACCTCAGTTCTGTGAACTGAGATTTTTAATTTTTAATTACAAATATCGCTACAAGTACGACAAATTTAGTTACATTTTAAAGTGTAATTCTACGTTTTGTGATAGGAAACGGAACCCGTTAAGTAGTGAAGACCTTTTTTTCTAATGATGGTTCTGCTTCAGTCTGTTCTGGCAGAATACTTCACTTTCCATGGGCACGACCTCATTTAGTTGCTTCTTCCGGGGTCTTCGGAAGTGCTGTTCCCATAGGAGTCTACGTATTATGCTTCCACTGGAAGAGGCCCTCTGATTAGAGGTTGAAGTGTTCCCTATGGCTAAGAAGATTAAGCTTAAAAACAATTCCAGCGGAGGAAATACACGTAGACACCTGTGGGAGCTGAGGCCTAGATGAGACTACGCAGCGACGTAGGAGCAAGGAGGCTCATCAGCCGCCCACGGAAAGCGAAGTGTATTTCCGCAGCGGTTTCATAGCTCTCAGCTATTTTTCCATGTTCCATGTTACATCAACTACATATTAGATCCAATCATTGAAAATGAACAATCTAAACATCCTATCTGATTATTATTCGTCTTTAAAGTGGGAAGTTTTATTTATGTCCCTGTTTTTTTGGTAGTTAATAAAGTAAAGTATAAGTACTTTCTACCCAGACGGAATATTGAAACTTTCCCCTTGAGAGGAAAGTT
>JBDNGJ010000007.1:0-12050 GCA_041689365.1 Virgibacillus sp. | reverse complement strand
TTTACCCCCTGAATTCCTATTTATTTATAATTTTCTCAAGATTTATGCCATATTATATCACAGAACAAAATTGTTAACACTATTTTTATGCATTATATTTTATATTTATTAATAAATAGAGGCGCTAATCACAGGGTTGTTCCTTTAAGAATGAATATTTATTGGAAAATCATATTATTAATTAAAAGATGGATCCTTCCTAGTTTCCAGAAAGGATCCATTATGAATACGCCATTTTTTTATTTACCAGCCCATATAACATCAAAGCCATTCTTAATGGAATAATCATACAAAAGAATAATTTTTTTATCTTTGTAATTCTCCATAAGCTTAGAATTAGCACCTGAGACATGCTCATTAAGTTGTTTATTTCGGTCAATAATAATATTCAGATATTGTCGCTTTGGCAGTTTGTCATTCTTAGATCCATTACACACACTACATGACAAGACTAGATTCCATATCTGATCAGATTGAACGAAGGACCAAGGGATGAAATGATCGACATGGGTATTGCCATTTTTATTTATTAAGGTCTTATCACAATAAAAACACTTATTTTCAAAGTGATTTAGCAATATTCGTTCAAAAGGCTTTAATGATTTTCTCTTGGCAATAACTTCAACTTTATTCAATAGATAATTGATGCTTGGTACCTCATTCAAATCTTCCATCATCACTGCCATATGGTAATTTGTAAGATTTATAATAAGCCTTTGGTATTTCATCATAAACTGCTGGACATTGGGATGGATTCTAAAATACTCCCTTTTATGATCAAAAGCATAAAACTGCCCTCTCGTATCTCCATATAATGCACCATAAACATTTTCTTTCATTACACTTTTAACTCCAGCAATTAGTTTTAACTGGTATGTATCACTAAGTTTATCAAAGCTAAATTCAGCAGGAACCTGATTATCCCGCTGAAATTCTTTAATAATGGTTACAACCTTTGCATTCTCAGATCCTCTATTTTGTTTAACAAGATTATGATGAACAACTAAGTTCCAATAAACCTTGGCAAAAGAATAGGCTATTTGGTCATAAGTTAATTCATAGTGATCATTAATCTGATATAGGTTTTCAATTAATGCTTTTATGAGCGCATATTTGTATGTAGACGACTTAACAGATTTATTGGATAGGACAATGGTAAAAATCCTCCAAATTTCCTCATCAGTCATATATTGCTCTTTAAGTTCGCCAACTCTTAGCTTATAACTCATAATAGCACCCCAAAATATTACTTACTCTACATCAATTAAAAACACCTTATCATTAAATCCACCACGTTGTTTTGCTTTATTTTCCCGGATTTCTTCTACTTCTTCAATAGAGCTGCCATGTACCTTTGATAGTGCGTGGATCAACTCAAGTATATCTGCCAGTTCTTCTAATCCATCTGAATCATTATCGGCAGCCAAATACTCCTGCAATTCTTCTTTGGTTTTCCTTTTAAGTTCTTTTATGTAATCGTCATCAGAAAGAGTAGCAGTGTTTGCCTTCTTCCCAGTCATTGCAATGATTCCTGGTATTTTATCTCGGATCAGTTTGTTGTATGTTGGCATGTGAGTCTCCCATTCCTGGTTATTGCTTTTAAAAAAACTTACAAGTGATATCTTACTACCTTTGGATTACTTTTTCCACTTGCAGTATTGTGAACAGATAAATAAAAGACAGCCCCTCCCAAATTCTAATATGAAATGGACTATCTTTTTAGAAGCCACGCTATATGAGGTTTCGATTATGATTAAATATCATTAATCTGTTTTTAATGAGGACTAGTATGGAGGTAATCTATACGTAAAGTGGCATGAACAGATATGGACAATACCCACTCAGCGAATCATAGGGTCCAATAGATTATACCAATAAGGACTCTAATCCAGTCACACTTTGTTATTAATTTAATATAATTTAATATGCTTAGCAGCGTTTGCTGCTAAGCATATTAATAAATTTTTATAATAACAGGTATGCAATAGGGGTGACTATAATTATAGTCAAAATTGTACGTTCAATCCAAATTACTATCAATTTCGGAATGCTTACAGGGATGTCTGTAGAAAGAATACACGGTACAAGTGCTGAGAAAAAGATTATTGCCGATACTGATAGAACCCCAATCACAAATTTTGTAACCAGTGATGCCCCTGTTACCAATAAAGCAGGTAAGAACATTTCAGCTATTTCAACTGCAGAAGCTTTTGCTGCCAATAACGGTTCAGGTAACTGGACTAGCCAAGTAAATGGATAGAAAATGTAGCCTAGTATATCAAAAACAGGTGTGTAAGTCGCCAATACCAACCCCAGTAACCCTACAGACAAAATTGACGGCAATATAGCAGCAGCCATAATGAAACCATCCTTTAAATTCACCCATATATTTTTAAAAACAGGCAGGGAGTTATCAGCTGCACTCATTCCTTGTTCCCACGCTGCCTTGAAACGACTACCTGCTACTTTCTCTTCTGGCGATCCTTTACCATTGTAGTATTCTTCACTCACTTTATTTAAAGGCCAGATTCGAACAGTGATTGCGGTAACAAGGAAAGTCACCAATAATGTTACCCAAAAATAAATGTTCCATATTTCCATTAGTCCTAATGTTTTTGCCACTACAATCATAAACGTCGCTGAAACAGTTGAAAACCCCGTCGCTATAATCGTTGCTTCTTTTATCGTGTACTTTCCTTCTTTAAATACCTTATTCGTAATCAATAATCCAATAGAATAACTACCGACAAAGGATGCTACTGCATCAATTGCTGAGCGTCCTGGAGTTTTCCAAACCGGTCGCATGATAGGCTGTACAATTACTCCGATAAATTCCAAAAATCCATACCCTACCAACAAAGCTAGAAATACTGCACCAATCGGAACCAGAATGCCCACGGAAGTAACAAGACTATTGAACAGGAATGGTCCCATATCCGGATTAAACAACCATTTTGGGCCAAAATCAAATACAATCATGAATGCTACAATCATTCCTATTATCTTAAAAAATGATAAGCCCATGTTTACGCTATCCTTATTCCATGTTCTATTAATGAAGGGATATACTGCGCCAAAGATAATAACAATTAAAATATAGAATGGTACTAATGATGGTACTGTTTCTTCAACAAAAGTAACCATGTGATCCAACGGAATTGTGGAAGTACCATTTATCGTAACCGGTATAAAAAACGTAAATGCACCAATAAAACTATATACGAAAAACTTCATCATATTTGTTCCATTTGTATTATTCTGATTTCCCTTCAAGGCTACATCTTTTTGAGGATTTTCCATTTTACCAAACCTCCCTTAAAATTTTTCATTGCAGTTGTTTTCCTAAAACTACAGCCTCGCCTCCTTTAATCACAGTATCAATGTGATTCATTCCATATTTGTACGACAGCATTAAATAATTAGGAACATCAAAAATGGCTATATCTGCTTTTTTACCCACCTCCAGACTTCCAATTTTATCTGCACAGTCAATGGCATGAGCGGCATTGATGGTCGTTGCTGTTAATACTTCTTCAGGTGTCATACCCATTTTCAAACAACCTAAATTCATGATAAATTGCAATGATAGTGTCGGTGATGATCCAGGATTTGCATCAGTGGATAACGCAACTGGCACACCTCTATCAATCATTTTCCTTGCTTGTGCAAACTCTGCCATCAGGAAGAAGGCAGTACCTGGAAGTAAAACACCAATCACATCATTTTCGGCCATCTTTTGTATTCCTTCATCAGATGCCTTAAGTAAATGATCTGCCGAAATGGCACCTAATTCAGCTGCTAATTCCGCACCACCGAACGGCTCAATTTCATCAGCATGTATTTTCGGAATAAGCCCATGCTCTTTGCCTGCCTCTAATATTCTTCTAGATTGTTCAGGTGTGAAAACGCCACGCTCACAAAATACGTCATTAAACTTTGCTAGTCTTTTATTTGCTACTTCGGGTACCATTTCATGAATAACCCGATTAACGAATGCTTCCGGGTTATCCTTTTCATTAATTGGGACAGCATGTGCACCCATAAAAGTAGAAACAATATCAATCGCATGATCTTCATTTAATTTTTTTGCAACCTCAAGCTGTTTGAGCTCATGCTCCAGCGATAACCCATATCCGCTTTTTGCTTCCACGGTGGTTACACCATATTCAAAGAAAGTGTCTAATCTTTCTTTTGACTCCTCATATAGTTGCTCGAAACTGGCCTCTTTCGTAGCTTTAGTAGTTGCATGAATACCACCCCCAGCATTCATGATTTCCATGTAGGACTTTCCTTTAAGTCTCATGGCATATTCATTCTCCCTAGTCCCTGCATGAACTAGATGTGTATGCGGATCAATAAGCCCTGGTGTGATAATTTTACCTGACGCATCAATCTGATTTGATTCGGCTATCACACTCTGGTATTGCTGTTTGATCTCTTCATGTTTTCCGATTGCCATTATCTCACCATCTTGAATAAGCAAACTCCCATTTTCAATAAAATCTAGCTCACTCATTGCTTCTTTTATTGCCGGTTTTTCTGTATGCCCCTTCATTGTTACAACTTGTTTAGCATTTTTGATGAATAACACTTGTGACATTTCCTTATTCTCCTTTGCTTTTTAACATCGGAATCTGAACACCCTTTTCACGTGCTGTCTCTTCCGCAAGTTCATATCCTGCATCAACGTGCCTTGCTACACCCATTCCTGGATCTGAGGTTAAAACCCTTTCTAATCGTTGTTCCGCTTCACTTGTACCATCGGCAACAATAACCATTCCTGCATGCAGGGAGTAACCCATTCCAACACCGCCACCATGGTGGACACTTACCCAACTTGCACCACCGACACTATTGATCATGGCATTCAATATTGGCCAGTCAGCTACTGCATCACTTCCATCCTTCATCCCTTCTGTCTCTCGATTTGGCGATGCTACAGAACCAGAATCTAAGTGATCACGTCCTATAACAATCGGTGCCTTCAATTCTCCGCTAGCCACCATATCATTAATAATTTTTCCGAACCGTGCACGTTCCCCGTAGCCAAGCCAGCAGATTCTAGCAGGTAATCCTTGAAAGCTGATTTTCTCCCGAGCCATTTTAATCCATTTGCAAAGTGATTCATTGTAGCTGAATTCTTTTAAAATGACTTCATCTGTTTTGTAAATATCTTCCGGGTCGCCAGATAGCGCTACCCAACGGAATGGGCCTTTTCCCTCACAGAATTGAGGACGAATATACGCGGGAACAAATCCCGGAAAATCAAATGCATTTTCAACGCCTTCATCCTTAGCAACCTGGCGAATATTATTACCATAATCGAATGTTATCGAGCCTTTATGTTGCATTTCCAACATAGCTTCTACATGCCGTGCAATACTTTTCCGTGACAGTTGTGTATAATACACCGGATTTTCCTCTCGTAATTTAGTTGCCTCTTTCACCGTCATATCAACCGGCACATAACCATTCTTAGGATCATGAGCCGATGTTTGGTCAGTTAAAACATCTGGAAAAAAACCTATTTCAATCATCTCCGGCAAAACTTCCGCTGCATTTCCTAGTAATCCGATTGACAGTGCGTTTCCTTTATCTTTCGCTTCATTTGCGAGTTTAATAGCTTCACTCAAGTCTTTTGCTTGTGTATCAAGATATTTGGTTTCCAACCGACGATTAATTCGGTGTTGATCCACTTCAATGGCAATACAAACACCTTCGTTTAATGTAACTGCCAATGGCTGTGCACCTCCCATCCCTCCAAGTCCAGAGGTGACGGTGGTCGTGCCCCGCAAATCACCGTTAAAATGTTGTCTTCCGCATTCTGCAAACGTTTCATAGGTTCCTTGTAATATTCCTTGGCTTCCAATATATATCCAGCTTCCTGCAGTCATCTGGCCATACATCATTAATCCCTTTTTATCTAATTCATTGAAGTGATCCCAGTTAGCCCAGGCAGGGACAAGGTTCGAATTCGCAATTAAAACTTTTGGTGCATCTTTGTGTGTGCGAAAAACAGCTACTGGTTTACCAGACTGTACTAATAATGTTTCGTTATCTTCAAGGCGTTTTAACTCTTTAACAATCGCCTCATAGCACTCCCAGTTCCGTGCAGCCTTTCCTATCCCTCCATAGACAACTAACTCATCAGGGTTTTCAGCCACATCAGGGTTTAGATTGTTATTCAGCATCCGTAAAACCGCTTCCTGAATCCAGCCTTTTGTGTGAAGTTCTGTTCCTTTGTACTGTACTATCGGTGTGCTATTTTTTGCTGTCATTTGATCATCTCCCGATTCAATAATTATAAAGCGCTTACAAATGTTATTTACTTAGAAACCTCCCTCTGGTTAAAAACTCCCATCGTTTCTGCCAAAAAATATGCTGCCAATCTTACCGTTTTATCATTTTCGTCAACTAAAGGATTAACCTCTGATATATCAAAACTGAGGGTGTTTTCCTTTTTAACGATATACTTCAATAGAGATTTAACTGTTTTTGGCTCCAAACCCAATGGTGATGGCGCACTGACTCCAGGTGCCACCGATGACATAATTGAATCTGTACATAATGTCAATATAATGTAATCATAATTATTCGAAAATTCATCTATAGCCTGAAACGTATTTTGATAATCATTAGTATCAATTTCATCTGCCAGGATATACTTACAGCCGTAATTGTCAGCAGCCTGGAATAAGGCTTTTGTGTTACCAAACTTCTGTATCCCTAAGCATAGGTAAGCTGCATAATCATCCTGCTCTAAAATCTGCCTGAACATTGTTCCCGACGATGGCAATTCATCATCCCGTAAATCAAAATGGGCATCAATATTTATAATCCCTAACGTTTTACCATAACCTATATATTTTCTGACCCCTAGATAATGTCCATACAGTGTTTCATGACCTCCACCGATAATTATAGGAGTTGTTCCTTTTTCGAGTAACCTGCTAACACAATATCCCAATTCCTTTTGAGCCTTTTCCAACTCTCCTTCTACACAAATTACATCTCCAGCATCAATCGTTTCTGCTTTCTCATTTATGTTATAGGGTAATTTTGCCAGGAACTCCCGGATTTCATAAGGAGCAGATGCAGCCCCAAGGCGACCTTTATTTCGTTTAACACCTTCATCACTGGAAAACCCCAAAATACTGAAAGTGTTCTTATTTATGGTTAATTCGTTAATATCCTGAACCTTTACTACCTGATGAAACCGAAAGCTTGATTTGTCAGAATCATTATCAATTCTTCCACTCCAAAGTTGTTTATCCGCCATTCTGTAAATAACAAATCACCTCTGATTAATACATTGTATTCTGAAAATATCAACTTTATATAATATTATAATTAGTTTATGTTATAATTACTAATACTTATTTTTTATATTTCTATAGTTTTTGCCTATAGGAGAGAGGGGAAACGATGGATATACGTCAGTTAAAATACTTTATTACTGTTGTAGAGCAGACAACTTATACACGAGCAGCAAACATTCTGCATATTTCTCAGCCTTCATTGAGCGCTGCAATTAAGAAACTGGAAAACGAACTTGGTCTAACGCTAATCGACAGAAGTTCAAGGGATTTATGGATTACAAAAGAGGGAAAAATATTATATCAGGAATCTAAAAAGTTACTAAATCACTATGAGCATGTCTCAGATGAAATGGTTCGATTAAAACAGCAGGGCCCACTCGAATTATCTATTGGTTTAATAGAGTCTTCCATGTTTTTCGTGCCTGAGATTTTGACCAGCTTCAAAAAGGAATATCAAGATGTACGTGTCAGCATATTTGAAACTTTAAGTTTGAGCGATGTCGAAAGGGCCTTGAACAACTTTGAAATTCAATTAGCCATTACAAACCAATATATACATAAAGAAGATATCGAAACTATACCAATTTATGAAGAAAAGTTGGTCGCACTTCTCCCACTTGAACATCATTTAAAAGAAAAAGAATTTCTTAAAATAAAAGATTTAGACGGGGAGGATTTTATCGTTTGTAAAGAGGGTTTTCAAACCCGGAAAGATATTTTAAACGCATTCAGTAAAGCAAATGTTAAACCAAATATTCAGTTTGAAATTGAACGTTTCGAGACGGGGTGTAGCTTAGTGGAGGGTGGACTAGGAATTACAGTTGTTCCCGAAAACTATGTGAAATACTCTAAAAAGACTAATTACACCATAAAAAGGATTGACGATTCTAGTATATCTAGAATTGTGTATCTAGCTTATGATAAAAATAGATACTTATCTCCATTGGTTATGAGATTTAAAGCTTTAGTTGGGGAGTTTTTTGAGGGTGGATACGATTTAAAATAAATTTGCTAAACATTTATAGCTTTAACAATTACTATTATAAAGAGGTGAAAGAATGAAAATTGAAATAGGTGAATCCCTGATCGTTTCCTGGCTAAAGCATGCGAAGAACTGTCAGATTGTGCAAATGAATTGGAAGCCGTCAGTGAACTCATGGGAATTATATAACGAAGATGTTCTGGAAAAAATGATACGAAAGACAGAAGACCGGTATTTGGCATTTGATTTGAATCTATTTAAAAACAGCAGCTCTGTTAGCCAAATTATCCTACAGGGTGAAATCGACGTATTAGGAATGGAAATTATTAATAGTCAAGTCAGCAAGATTTATGGAGTAGATATTGCATTTCACGAAAATGGTTTGCAATATGGGGCAAAACTTGAGACGGTTTCCAGGGTTCTAAAGAAGATGGTGAGAACAGCTGTTACATTGGTTGGCTTTTTTGATACAAAAAAAGCAGATATTATCTTTGCTACGCCAAAAATACATACTTCTAAATTAATCCTGCTCGAAGAAATGATCTCGGATTTAAATGAATTCTTTAATATGGAATTTCAAACCGAATTTAACTTTCGCCTTATTAGCAACGAAAGCTTCAAGGAAGATATATTTGATCCGGTTATAAACCTGTCAGGTAATGTGGCGGATACTTCCGAACTGTTCATGCGGAGTTTACAATTATACAATTTGTTTAATGATGGGGATACGATGGAGTCCAGTAATAAACGAGGTTTAAATACTAAGCAAATTAAGGATATACCGGATACAGACCAAAGTAAGTATAATGGAGTAAAAGTTGGAGCTCTTGTAAGAAGCACTTTTCCTAAACTAGTGGAATCTGATTTGCTTTCAGAAGAAGATATTGAGCGATTGCAGGAAGAAGACTACAGCAAATATACGTTTGACTTAAACTACCCCTTTATAAAGAAAGTTCACGATAACCTTCCCGTCACTGAACAACGTCAGGTCAATAATCATTCACGTTATTATTCTAACGTATTAAAAATAAAAAACGAGAGATACCTAATTACAAGTGAGTGGTACAGTCGGAGTAAGACTCGTTATGTAAATTGGCTTGAGTTAAAAGGGTTTTAAATAGCTAATGCAAAAAATGGATCCTTTTAGGAAAGGATCCATAATACATTCGCTAAATCATTCATAAAACATTTTTATTCGCTTTTGGTACAAACATAGGTGGCAATTCTTTTCGTAATCTCCACACAAAATCCATTGGCTTACTACCAGTGTGCTTCACATAATCAGCCGTACCCAGAAATATAAACGGTGAAGTATAACCATTCTCTTTCTTATATTCCCTTACAAATAGAGCAATTTGATGATTCTTTTCTCTATGATGGATATACCGTTTGGCAGTTTTACTAGTTGGTCCTATAGTACTTTGGGATTGCCAATGAAATAACCGCTCATTTATAGCATAATCTTCATACAGGGTAGAAGGTGAAAAATCTTTTTCTGATTTGTTTAACGTGATAAAGAATACATCTATATTTTTATCCTTAAAGTGTTTTGCCCCTTCTCTAAAAGCAGGAGTTTCAGTTTCATTATAATACCCAAATGCAGCCATTATTTGTGATCTATTATATTTGCAATGAACATGTAACGGGGAATCAAAGTTGAAATCATGTTCGAATTCCATTTCATAAAGGTTTTTTCGATTATAATCTAATATCTGTTTAATCTCATTTTTCATTTCTGGAACTCTTACAATTTCTCTGATTCCTTGTTCAATTGTTACAAAACCTTCTTCAGCAGGAGCTCTTTTGTAAAAACTATAATAAAATACATTTCTCATTAAACGCTCTTCTTCACCATTCACTTGAAAGTTTTCTATGTATCTCAGATAGAAGTCTAGCATATTTTTTGAGTTCAAATGAAATAAATTGGGTAAAGATTTAGTGATTTCTTTTTCACCTTCACAGTAAAAATCACTGCCTACCTCGGCTTCAACTAGTAATCGCTGAAAAGATCGATCCCTAGTCTTTCCATAAAAATTATGGATTTCGAGGTTATAGTGTTCTAAGAAGTTTTCCAGCGTTAACTCTTTATTAGTAAACGTATCATAATCTTTTATCTTTTGTACTAAATTATTCCTTGTATTGCTTATCGACTTAATATTTCTCAGGATATATTCCTTCGCCTGTTTTTCCATTACAATCAGACAGCCTTTAGGTAAATTACTAAAACCATTTTCCACATAGTGTGTGATTGAGTGTTTGGTTTTTCCCATTAGAGCACGGAATTTGCCTTCGAAGCTGTAATTCTTATGGGCTTGTCCAATAAAGTCTAAAACCGTCAAGCACTCTTTTCCATCAGCAAGTCTTAACCCACGGCCTAGCTGTTGGAGAAACACGGTAGTGCTCTCTGTTGGTCGCAAAAACAATGCAGTGTTTACTTTTGGAATATCGACGCCCTCATTATATAGATCGGCTACAAAAATAAATTTAATTATTCCATTTTCTAATTTCTTCTTGGCTGAATCTCTTGTTTCTTTATCAGATCCACCATGTAACGCAATAGAAGAAACTCCCCGTTCATTAAAAATTTGAGCCATAAACTGAGCATGTTTTACCCCGACACAAAAGCCCAGTCCTTTTACATCTTCTATATCTGTAACATATTCCTTAACACTTTTTAATATCTGTATTCCTATTATTTTTTCGCTTGTATATACATTCTCTAACTCTTTAACATCATAACCATTTCCTCTCCAGGTCACCTGAGATAAATCTACATTATCTGTAACACAGAAGTATTGAAATGGACTCAGTAATTTTTGATCAACAGCTTCAGTCAGTCGCATCTCTGCTGCAATCCTGCCATTAAAATAGGACAATATATCTTTTCCGTCCATCCGTTCAGGTGTTGCAGTTAGACCTAATAAAACTTTTGGCTGATAATGTTCCAAGAGCTTTTGATAGGAACTTGCTGCCGCATGATGGAACTCGTCAACAATGATAAAGTCATAATAGTCCTTGGACGTATGCTCATAAAGTTTCTTACTATTAAAGCTCTGTATACTAATAAATAAATGCTCGATGTTTTCCGGCTGATGATTTCCGGTCAAAAGGTCTCCAAAATTCAATTCCTGTACAATTGCCCGAAATGTATCCACGCTTTGTTTTAGGATTTCTTCCCGATGTGCCACAAACAAAAGGCGCTGTGGTTGACCATTCTCTTGAACAAAACGTTTATAATCAAATGCTGAAATAACCGTTTTGCCCACTCCAGTTGCTGCAACTAACAGGTTTCTATTCCTTCCATATACTTCTCTTTCAACGGAGAGGTTTTCCAAGATCTCCTTCTGATAAAAATAGGGTTTAATTTCAAATGAGAAATGTAAAGGTTCAACTTTTCTTTCTGATTTACTTAAAGTTGTTCTCAGATACTCCTTATCTTCTTCATTATCATGATTAAACGATTCAAACTCATCACTGTTCCAATAAGTTTCAAAGGTGGCATCAACCTTTTTCATTACATCAAAAGAGTCTTTTTCGGTGATTTTAACATTCCATTCGAGACCAGAGGTTAAAGCTGGATTCGATAAATTAGATGATCCAATATATGCAGTAGTAAAATGTGTATCACGCTTAAACATATATGCCTTGGCATGAAGTCTGGTCCTGTCCACGTCATATGAAATTTTTATATCAGTATTGGGAAGTTTGCTTAGTTCCTCAATCGCCTTATAATCCGTCGCCTGCATGTA
>JBDNGJ010000006.1:0-12942 GCA_041689365.1 Virgibacillus sp. | reverse complement strand
GGTGAGACCACTGAGTGCGTTAGCACGAAGAGGGCTCAACAGCCGCCCACGGAAAGCGTAGTGTATTTCCGGAGCGATGTCATCGCACATAAATTAATTTAATACTGTGTCACATCATATATCTAATCTGTAACATTAGAAAACTAGGCATTCACCATGCCTTTTGGTGAATGCCATAGTTGCACTTACTTTGACTTAACAATTCTGTCCCAGCTACTTTTGTTTAAATTGCATCGAGCATTTGAAATTGTGATTTCACAAGACCAAAATACTCCCCTTCCTGTTTCATTAGCTCATCATGACTGCCATTCTCAAGTACTTTTCCATTTTCCAAAACAAAAATGTTATCAGATTCTCTAATTGTCGATAAACGGTGTGCAATAATAATTGCAGTCCTTCCCTTCAATAATCGTTGAAGAGCTTCCTGAATTTTCATTTCTGTTTCCGTATCAATACTTGCTGTTGCCTCATCCAAAATTAATATTCTTGGATCAGCGAGAAGTGCCCTAGCAAATGACAGTAATTGCCGTTCACCTGCTGATAATATATTTCCCCGTTCCTCTACTTCTGTTTCATACCCGTATGCAAGCCGCTGAATAAATTCTTCAGCCCCAACGACCTTTGCAGCTTCGATTACTTCTTTATCCGATGCATCAGGTTGACCAAATCGGATATTCTCCATAATAGTTCCTGAGAAAATGAATGTATCCTGTAAAACTACACTGATTTGCTGGCGCAAGCTGTCTAGCTTTACGTCCCGTAAGTCGTGTCCATCAATTTTAACAGTTCCTTGCGTTGGATCATAAAAACGGCTAATTAAATTGGATATAGTAGACTTACCGCTTCCTGTATGCCCCACAAGTGCAATATTTTGGCCCTGTTTAATATCTAATGAAATCTCATGAAGTGCAATACGGTCATTATCGTAAGAAAATTGAACCCGATCAAATTCAATTCGGCCTTTCATATTCTTCAATTCAATACTATCTTCTTTTTCTTTCACATTTGGCTGTTCATCCAGAAACTCAAAAATACGTTCTGAAGCAGACATAGCCATTAAAAGCTGATTATACATTTGGCCTAATCTGGAAATCGGTTCCCAGAACATGCCTAAAATTAAGGCGAACGTTACAAATGTACCAATTTCAATCCCGCCATTAGCTTCACCCAGTAAGATTAAATGGGAACCATAAGCAACCAAAATAATTGTGCCAATCGCATTACTCATTTCCACAAAAGGACGGAACATGGCACTTTTTTTCGTAGCAACACGCCAGCTCTCAAAGTTATCAGTATTTATCCCATCAAAGAATTCTGCGTTCTCTTTTTCCTGTGAAAAAGACTGTGTTATACGAACACCTTGAATACTTTCATTCAAGTGAGAATTCAAGCGGGATTGCTGAATACGTACATCCTGCCATGAACGGCGGATTTTCCTGCGAAGCTTCGTTGAAATATAAAACATAATTGGCAAGATAACAATAACCGCAAGTGCCAGCTTAGGACTTAATGCAAACAGAATTACAATCATTCCTGTTAGCGTTACAACATCCATCAGCAAATTAATAATTCCATTTGTAAACAACTCTTGCAACGAGTTAATGTCATTCATAATCCTAACCAATATTGACCCTGCTGAGCGTGAATCAAAAAATCGGTGTGAAAGCCGCTGAACATGGGAAAATAAATGCTGTCGTATATCATATATAACATTCTGCCCCAATATATTAACCCACTTTATCCTGTAAACATTGCCAACATAGCTTATGAGGTATAGTACCCCAATTCCGATAACAAGATAGGTGAGCATCGTTGGATCCTCATTGGCTATCGCAACATCAATTGCAACCTTACCGATTAAAATTGGTACAATCAACCGGACTGCCGTAGAGATCAGCATCGCTATAATGGCACCTGGTAAGTATGTTTTTGAATATGGCTTTAAATAAACAAGTAACCGCAACATCTGCTTCCAGTTAAACGGTTTTTCAACTGCCTGATCAACTGTATAGTGAAACCTTTTCAAATGACGATTATCCTTAGGTGTGTTTTTTTCTTTTGCCATTCTATGTCCCCCCTTTTACCCTACTGTATTCATGATTGCTTCACGATCCTGGTACTGAATATCATAAACACGCTGATATGGTCCACTATTATTCCTCAGATAATCATGTGTACCTCGCTCAACTATTTCACCATGCTCCAAGACCAGTATTTCATCAGCATGCTTTAATGAAGAAATACGGTGTGCAATGATAAAGGTCGTTCTCCCCTTCATTACTTCCTTTAGTGCTTTCTGAATTTTGAATTCGGTTTCCATATCGACAGCTGATGTTGCATCATCAAGTACCAATATACTAGGATTGATGCAAATTGCCCGAGCAATAGCTATACGCTGTTTCTGACCACCTGATAAGCCCATTCCTCGTTCACCAAGCATTGTGCCATACCCTTCTGGCATTTGCATAATAAAATCATGCGCCTGTGCTCGTTTAGCTGCATCAATTATCTGCTCATCTGATACATCTGGTAAGCCATAAGCTATATTTTCTCTAATTGAAGTTGAGAATAAAAAGGATTCCTGTAAAACAAAACCTATATGTTTCCGCAGCGTTTTTATTTTATAGTTATCAACTGGCCGATTATCAACCAGTACTTCACCTTTTTCCGGTTCATAAAAACGTGTTATTAACTGTGTGATACTCGTTTTACCGGAACCTGTAGAACCGACAAGACCAACTACCTTTCCTGGAGGTGCATCAAACGTTACATTTTTGAGTGCTGTATCATCATCTTTTGTATATGTTAATGTGACATCATTAAATGTAACATGACCGTTGATTGGTGTATCTATTGCATTATCCTTCTCGACAATGTCTTCTCCAGCCTCTAATATCTCTAATAAGCGTTCACCTGAAGCCTTAGCTTGAGAAAATTGGTTAATGACAAATCCCAAGTTCATAAGTGGCCCTAAAATATACCAAACTAAACTAAAAAATGCTACTAATTCCCCAAGTGCCAGTTCATTGTTGATAACAAGATAACCACCAAAAGCTAACAACGCTACCGCACATACATTTCCTATGAATTCCATAAGCGGCATAAACTTTGCCCATATTTTTGCAGTAGTCAGAAAGTTTTGCTTGTAGTTGTCATTACTGCTGGAAAACCTCCCTATTTCAAAGTTCTCCCTGGACAGCGATTTAACTGTATTCATTCCACTAATATTTTCTTGGACGCGCGTATTCAAACGACCAAAGGATTTTCTAATCCCCCGAAATGCCGGATGTACACGTTTATCAAACTGGAATACTACTATTGCCAAAAATGGCATAGCAGCCATCGTTACCAATGCAAGTGGAATAGAATAGTAGAACATGACACTTAAACTGAACAGAATAAGTAATGTGATTCTAATTAACTCTGAAAATCCAAACGAAAGAAAAAAACGAAACATCTCAACATCTGCGGTTAACCGTGACATCAAATCTCCAGTTTTAGCATTATCATAATATTTGAATGATAGAACTTGAAGCTTTTCATATAATGCTTCCCTAATTACATAAACGGACCTGATACCAAAGAATTCTCCAAGATATTGATGATAGTAAGTTGAAAATCCTTTAATAACCATTATCAGGAAAAACGCAACTGTAATATAGGGTATTAATGAATACCTGCCCGCTCTCATCACTTCATCAATCGTTATCTGCAATATTATTGGGTAAACAACTGTAATAGCAGCCACAAAAAGTAAGAAAATTAATGAAATGAAGAAAAACCTTCTGTATGGCCAATAAAATTGCTTTAACTTTTTAAAAGTATCCAATGTGTTCCCTCCCCCTGATGTTTATACGCAATATCTAATATAACGGGTTCCGAAATAAATTTCCACTCCTTTTGCTTAACTTTTTTAACTTTTTTATTTATTACAAAAGATAAAGTTTTTTAACTGAGTTTGTTCCTACAATTTAAATAAAACAATCCCTACTCTAAAAAATAGGGGGTCGACAGCAAACAAAAACACTCAGATGAATTCTGAGCGTTTTAAACATTCTTATACCTGAATCAGCATCCACTTTATTGTCCCAACGGATCTTCTCATTCCGCTACCTCAAAAAAATTCCTCTTTTAGTGTTTAGTTAGGATCCTTGTTCCGTTATTTGTCATTTCAAACCACATATACTAAACGATGCGGAGGTCTTATTGAAACCCTTGCAACCTTGAGAAAAACTGTTTTACGAACGTATGAAACACTTCTTCTGATGGTGCTAGTGTTTTTTCCTTAAGTTTAATGATTCCCACTGTTCGTATTACTTCCGGAATCTTGAGTGGTATTTTAACTGTCATCCTTGGGGTTGACTCATGAAATGTGCTTTCCGGTAAAAGGCTGACACCTATACCTGCGGAGACGAGCCCTTTGATGGCGTCAAGATCTTCGCCCTCTGCAGAGATAGTTGGAGTGAAACCTGCTTGTCTGCATGAGTCCATAATCATTTTTCCAAGAACATATCCTTTGGGGAAACTAACAAATTCATCACGCACCAAATCACTGAGATACAGACTTTTTCTTTCCGCCAAATGATGATTGATTGGCAGTAACGCAAGGATGTTTTCGGTGAACAAGATATGGGATTCAATTTCAGGTTCATCTTTTGGGACGGGTCCAAGAAACGCTATATCCACTTCACCTTTTTTGACGGAATCGATTAAAAATTGATACGAACCCTGACGAAGATGAAACCTGACATTTGAGTATTCATCTTTAAAAGCGGAAATCACGCTTGGCATGAGGTGACTTGACAAGCTTGTTGGAAATCCAATCTTGATTGACCCACGCTCAGGATCAAGGTATTCGTCAATTTGCTTTTTAGCATTGTCAATGGCCTTCATGGCAAGCTTTGTATGTGTATAAAAAGTTCTTCCAATCTGGGTTAATTTAATATTTCTTCCTTCACGCTTGAATAAATCAACTTCAAGCTCGCTCTCCAGGTTGGCAATTTGCCTGCTTATTGCTGATTGGGCAACATGTAGATTGACAGCTGCTTCGGAAACGTGTTCCCGTTCAGCCACTTCCATAAAATACCGTAATTGGCGAAGTTCCATTCTTATCATCCACCATTCATATCAAAAACAGATTAATTTAATCTAAATTATATATTGTTTCGATTGATTTGAAAACCTATAATTATAAATATACAGTAAATATCGAATTGAATGATAATTATTGATAAAGGTACAACTGCAAGGGTTCTACGAAAATTAAAGGAGAACGGTTATATTGAACGTAAAACATTTAGCCTTATAAAAAGGGTTAAAAAGTTTATTTAACCGCGAAAGCTCACAACTTTGACACTAAAAGTAGGAACTTGAGACTGGACTAATACTCTACACAGGGGGATTGACAGATGAAGAGTGCCGAACAGCGGATGTGTTGTTTCAAAAAATGTCTTAAAATTCTGGGGCGTGATACACAAAAAAATGATTAAGTTTAACATTTCAGACTCACTGGGTGATAACATTTTAATAGCTGTTTAGTTAAGAATGGTTATTTTACATGTATCTGGAAATTAAATTCCCCAGTTTTTATCTACATGAAAATTTTTTAGACCTGTATTGATTTATGGGAATTTAATCTATAAATAAAGGAGATGTATCTAATGATAGAGTATGAAATATTCCCAAGACGCTGGGGTTACGGACAAATTATTACAAGCCCAGTTAAAGGAAGTGTGGAAAGTATCAAGGTCGAATCAGGACAAAAAGTTCGCGAACAGCAATTGTTAGTAATGATTCAAGAAAAGCGGGGAAATGTAAAGCAAATTTTGACTGGGTCAAGCGGAATAGTTGAGACATTAACTGTGAAAGTTGGTGACAAAGTAGTCCGTGGCGATGTTCTTCTTTTTATAAAGGAAGATATGTAAGCAAGGAAAAATCAAATGGTTGGCCCACAATTAAAGGTTAATCCGGATATTTTAGAAAGACTACCCACCTGTGATTCATAGTTGGATAGCCTTTAATACTTATACTGCCGAATCTTTATGACAAACAGGAATAATACGCGTTTCAGACGTTGAAGGCAAATAACCTATTTGTTTTCAATTTGTCTTACAGAAGCTTCCGATGAATTTACCTCTTTAATTCTGAAATCGAGTTGACAATATAGTCCCTTAATTATAATTAAAATATTTTCGTTATAAAATCACAAGATTACATTGTCAATTACTATTCACAATCTTACCCTTTAACGGTATAACTGTTTTTATTACCTCTTTACGAAAATCCAAAATACAATAAAAAAGCAAAAATGGAAATAACTCTTGCCTCCGTTCCTTTACAAAATGCTAGAGTTTCTAGTTGGGGACCATATATTATAAGGGAAATTTTCCATATGCGGTTTTACTTTTAAGTAAGGGCTGTAATTATTTGTCTGTCTTACCTAATACCCGGTTCACACGCTTGCGAAGCATTTTCATCCCGCTTCCACCAGCCTGGAAATGTCTTAACTTACCATCAGAATCAAATACATAATAAGCCGGCACATACTTATTTTGAAAAGCATCTGTTAATGTATGATCATTATCTACAAATATTGGCTGCGTAATATCATGTTCATTCGCGACCTTTTTAATCTGATCAAGATCCAAGTCTTTTTCGGAACGCGGCATATGAACCGCGATTACGTTTAAATCACGTTTGTATTCGTCACGAAATTCATTTATTCTTGGCATTGCCTCTTTACAAGTTCCGCAGCTTACCGACCAGAAATGAATTAGTGTTGGTTTATTTCCGATTAAAGCTTCTTTTTTAATTGCTTTACTATTAAACCACTTTGTAGCTCCTTCTAATTCGGGCATTTGATCTCTTAACCTCATAATGACTACCTCCTGTTAATATGTTAGAAAACTTGGCTTATCGCCAAGCCCTAATATAGATAAGCCTTAGTTGCACTTATGCAGTAAGAAAGGATTTATACTTTCTTAACTGCCAAAAAAGGCTGGCTCCAATTTCCTTATTGTCTGCTATGAGCCAGCTCTAATAATTTTATACATTTATTATATATGATAAATTTTTTATAATGTTTCCTGGCCTGGTTTCCAGTTTGCAGGGCAGAGTCCACCTGTTTGGAGAGCCTGCAGAACACGCAGCGTTTCATCAACATCCCGGCCAATGTTATTATGGAATATTGTCTGATATTGCAATTCACCTTCCGGATTAATGATAAATAGCCCCCGTAAGGCAACACCTTCATCTTCAATTAAAACCCCATAATCCTTGGAAACAATATGATTTGTGTCTGCAGCTAGTGGATAACCTAATTCCTCCAACCCATTATCATCACGGGACGTATTAATCCAGGCTTTATGTGTATGAATTGTATCAGTTGATACACCAATTACTTCTGCATCCAAATCTTCAAATTCATCGTATCGATCTGACATTGCAGTTATTTCTGTTGGACACACAAATGTGAAATCCATTGGATAGAAGAAAAGTACTGTCCACATTTCGTTTTTCATATTTTCTTCTAAACTCACTTTACCAAATTCCTTATCAGGCATTACAGCATCCATTTCAAAACGCGGTGCCTGTTTTCCTACCATTCTTTCTGCCATATGTAATCCCTCCGATTAAAATTTCATCAACCTAATACTAATTATAGAATACCCTGTACAACAGTCAATACAGAACGATAGTCTTTTTTAAAAGTACATTTAAATGACATAATATGTTCTTATTATTGACAAAAATCGACTACAGTATAACCATTTAGAGAGGTATATTGTTTATATATTAATAAATTGTGGTAAATTAATAGAGTCTGTCTAATTTGATATACTAAAATATTGGAAGGAAGATGCATAATATGGAGTTTTTTGGAATGCATGTGGATTTATCTAATCTGATAAATATTGGGTTAAAGATTGGGTTACTTATTTTAGCCTTTATTATTTTTATTCCAATTGGCAAAAAAATTATCGAGCGGACAATCAACAAAGCTGGTTCTAATCAAAAAATATCTGAGAGTCGTGTTAAAACACTTGAAAAATTATTAGTCAATTTATTTTCCTATGTGATGATTTTTGTATTTATTGTTATGTTGTTTGCGATCTTTACTATTCCAATTGGACCTCTACTTGCAGGTGCAGGTGTTGTTGGTTTAGCAATTGGATTTGGTGCACAGGGACTTGTAAGTGATGTTGTTACAGGTTTTTTCCTATTGCTTGAACGACAGGTAGAAGTTGACGATTATATAACTGCTGGTGGCTATGATGGGATTGTTGAGGAACTTGGACTGCGAACAACTAAAATCCGCAGTTTTAATGGAACATTAAATTTTATTCCGAACCGGGAAATTATAGGTGTTGCCAACCATTCACGTGGAAATATGCGTGCACTGGTTGATATCGGAATTAGCTATGATGAAAACATTGATGAAGCGATTAGTTTATTGGAAAAGGTCTGTGCTGAATTCCAGCAGGATGAACGTTTTAAGGATGGCCCTAACCCAATAGGTGTACAAGGTTTGGGTTCTTCAGATGTCGTCCTTCGTGTTGTGGGACAAACTGAAAATGGAGAACAGTTCGAATGCCAACGCGATATGCTTAAACGAATAAAAGAAGCATTTGATGAGGCAAATATTGAGATACCATTTCCACACCAAGTCAATATTCAAAAAGAAAGGTAAAACTTGGCATATGTTATGCCTTAATTTCGAGTTACCCAGTAAGGAAAGTTACTTTACTTTTTAAAATGCAAAAAAACCCCAGTTCAGTACCATACGAACTGGGGTTTTCCTTATTTCACTCGTTTTCATTTAATTTTTGATTTACCATTTGGCAGACATCTTCTGCACTATAGCCTTCTGCATTAATTACAGGGCCGGCAATACTTGTTGTGGACATACCCATTACATTTTTATCCTGACCTGTAATAACACAGCAATCACAATATTCAGTGTCATCCTCCGAGTGCAGATCGACCACATCATGTCCCATTTCCATCAAACCATCCTTAACGTCTGACAGACTTTCTTCAACACCAATACGCGCCATTCGTTTACCTCCTCCAGATACAAAGCATTTACGCATCTAGTTTTTCCAGAAGATAAAATGATATACAGTAATTAACGGGCGGAAATGGCATGTATTGTATTTAGAACGGCATCGACACCTATCTTAAGAGCATTCTCATTAGGCTTTAATTGAGCATTGTGTAAACCAGATACAGAATCAACGCCAAGCCAGAACATGAATCCCGGAATATCTTTTAGCATATAGCCAAAGTCTTCTCCAGTCATTGCAGGATTTGCCTCTTGGTAATTAATATTATTAGCTGTCATAGCTTCAGCAAATATATCAACATACTCCTGTTCATTGTATACCTGATAATAATTTGCACCGTAATCAATAGCGATCTTGCATTCATGGGAAATTTCAAACCCTTGAATCAATCGCTCCAGTTTTTGCCTTATTACATTAATGGTAGCAGGTTCTAGTGTGCGAATTGTACCTTCCAGCCTTGCTGACTCAGCAATTGCATTTTGCACAAACCCACTTTCCATCTTCCCAACTGTAATGACAGCACTTTCCAATGGGTTAAGGTTTCTTGCGACAATTTGCTGTAATTCCACAACAAACGAGCTCGCTGCAACAGTCATGTCCCTAGTTAAGTGTGGGTATGCAGCATGTCCCCCTTTGCCTGAAAAATCAAGAAACAATTCACTCGTATTTGCAAATAACAATCCCGGGCGACTGGACACTGTTCCTGCAGATAGCTCAGGAGCGATGTGTAAAGCAAAGATAACATCCGGCTTCCATTCCTTAAAACTATCTGACTCCATCATTGGTAATGCGCCACCAGGTCCTTCTTCAGCGGGTTGAAACAGGAATACAACATCATTTTCAACCGGATGATCAATAATGTGTTTTAGTGATCCTAATGCAATTGTCATGTGAAAGTCATGTCCGCAAGCATGCATTTGACCTTCATGTGTAGATTGAAATGGATAATCTGTCTGTTCCGTAATCGGCAATCCATCCATATCACAGCGATATCCAATCGTTTGATCAGGGTTAGTTCCTGAAACACGGACCAGGATGCCAGTTCGCCATTCTTTTACTTCTACCCTATCTGTTTGCATTGCATTAATCTTATTCAGCAAATAACTTTGTGTTTTAAATTCCTGAAAACCCAACTCGGGAATTTGGTGCAGTTCCCTTCTTATTTCTACTAAATTCATGCTAATCCCCTGCTTTAGTTATCTAATTTACGAAGCTCTTGTTTGATTTCTGTTTTTGATTTAGTACTATCATCGATTTCTTTTAATACTTTAGCCGGTGTACCTGCAACCAATGTATTAGGTTCAACATCTTTTGTAACAATTGATCCAGCAGCTACAATTGACCCCTTGCCAACTGTTACTCCTTCCAGAATAACCGCATTAGCTCCTATAACTACTTCATCTTCAATGACAACCGGTTTCGCTGAAGGTGGTTCGATAACGCCCGCAAGCACAGTTCCGGCACCAATATGACAATTCTTTCCAACAGTAGCACGACCACCAAGAACAACATTCATATCAATCATGGTGCCCTCACCAACAACTGAGCCTATATTAATGCTTGCGCCCATCATAATAACTGCCCCGTCTCCGATCTCAACTTGGTCACGGATAATAGCTCCAGGTTCGATTCGTGCATTAACCTCTTTTAAATCAAGCAATGGAATGGCAGAATTCCTGCGATCATTTTCCACTGCATAATCTTCAATTTGCTCCTTATTATTTTCCAAAAAGGATTGAATGTCTTTCCACTGTCCAAATAGGACACCACTATTTTTCTCAACAAATGACTGAATTGACTCACCGTAGTTTAATTCATTCAATTGATCACCTTTAATATATACCTTCACAGGTGTGCTCTTTTTACTATTTGAAATAAAGCTGATAATCTCGTTTGCATCCATCATTTTCATATTCTGTTCCTCCAATTTTATGTATTTATTTTACTGTAGCAGACCAAACAATCACTCGCAAGAACAAGCTATTCCTGTCCTTTTTTTGGCAAAAAATAAATCAGGATAAAACTGATCACACCCAGAATTAATAGCCCCGTATATACGAGATGTAATCCTGAAGTAAGACCTTCCTGCAATACAGATGTAACCTCTTGTGTGAGTGAAGCATTTTCCTGTGGATCCAATAAACTGTTTGCCGTATCGACGGAGACTTTATTTTCCAGTCCTTTATTCTGAATAAAGGTTTGGATTCTGCTATTTAGCAAACCTCCAAGTAATGCCACACCCAGAGCACTTCCAATCGAGCGCATAAACATGTTTGCAGCAGTTGCAATACCACGAGTTTCCCATCCTACCGTATTTTGTATTCCGACAATAAATGATGTGTTTGTTAAACCCATACCTATTCCAATAAAGAATGATCCTGACGCCGCCCATACCGGGCCTTTATCAGGTGATAACAGGAAAAACAATAGTGCTCCAATAATTAATGATGTACCACCAATTAATGATGTTGCTCTATAACCTATTACCAACAAAAGCCTGCCCCCGGCCATAGCTGCAATAGGCCACCCAATCGACATTGTTGTTAACGTAAACCCTGCTACTGTTGCAGAATAGCCCATAACCCCCTGTACAAAAGCAGGCAGGTAACTGGAGACTCCAATGAGAATCATTCCAGTCGTCAGCGATGTTAAATTTGCTATACTGATTATTCGATGCTTCCAAATTTCAAACGGCATCATCGGGTCCACTGCACGCCTTTCCTGGATTACGAATAAAAGTAACCCCACAATAGCCAAACAAACCAGACCATACATGGCAGCAGATTTCCATGGAATCCCTATACCACCTTCAACCAGAATGAATAACAAAGATGTAACAGCTACTACAATCCACACCGATCCAAGGTAGTCAACAGAACGCTTTTGCTTTTCCATATTTTCATGGAAAAAGAAAAGTATTCCTAGCATAGCAAGTATCCCTAATGGAATATTCATCCAAAAAACATAACGCCAACTTAGGACATCGACAAAAAACCCACCAAGCAATGGTCCCGTAACCGCAGATATTCCCCATACACTAGACAATTGTCCTTGAATTTTAGCCCGCTCTTCTTTACTGTAAATATCACCAATTATCGTAGTTGCGATTGGCATTAAAGCACCCGCACCAACGCCTTGGATAAACCGCGAAATGATTAGCATTGTCATGGATTCACTAAAACCCGAAAGCGTAGAACCTGTAAGGAAAATGGAAATGCCAATCATAAAAATAGGCTTTCTTCCGAAAATATCAGAAAGCTTGCCAAATATTAATACTGTAGCGGCGTTAGTCAGTAAATACGCAGAAAAAACCCAACTGTAAAGTGAAAACCCGCCAAGTTCTGCTACAATACTGGGCATTGCTGTTGCAACAATTGTGGCCTCTATTGCAGCTAAAAACATGCCAAGCATAACGGCCGCCAATACGAATGGGCGTTTCATCGTCTTTATTTTTTTAAGACTGGTTACCATAGGCTATCACAGCTTCTTCTATTAGAAATGATTCGTTTTAGGTTTCATAAATTGTTACTCTTACAAACTCAACTTTCGCAGCGTAAATTGAACCATAAACCTTGAAGGAATAAGAAAGGTTAAAGGAAAACTTCTTGAGTTGACTTTGGAACAATGTTACGTATTTGATATAAAATGCGAACTAGTGAAGATTTTTTGTTCTAATGATGGTTAAGAGCTTAAATTCGTTCCGGCGGAATACTTCGCTTTCCATGGGCACGACCTCAGCCTCCTCAGAAGCACAGAACGCTTCTTCCGGGGTCTTCGGAACGTGCTGTTCCCATAGGAGTCTACGTATTCTGCCTCCACTGGAAGAGGCTTCTTGATTAGAAGTTGAAGTGTTCCCTATGGCTAAGAAAATCAAGGT
>JBDNGJ010000005.1:0-42256 GCA_041689365.1 Virgibacillus sp. | reverse complement strand
TTAAATGATTTAAAGTTTCTCTTACCCATCACAACAACATTTGTTTATTTTTAGGATTGTAATACACAATTCAGCGGAGGAAATACACGTAGACTCCTGTGGGAGCTGAGGCCTAGATGAGACTACGCAGCGACGTAGGAGCAAGGGCTCATCAGCCGCCCTTGGTGCGCGAAGTGTATTTCCGGAGCGGTGTCGTAGCACTCAGCAGTTACTTCGCATTTTATATCTAATCAGTAATTAAAATAAATCCGAACTAATTCGAATTCTATTTCAAGAATTTTGAATCATAGTTCGGATTTTACTTTAACTAAAATACTTTTGTCCCGGCTTTTTTAATACTATTGGGAAACTATACTTGCTTTTCTTTGATCCAATTTATCAGTCCGCCATGCAGGATAATATCTTTTTGGCGTGGTGTTAAATTATGTTCAACTGTAATATCTTCATTTTTATCAGCAAGCGTGGCAGTCAATTTATCACCTTCCATAAATTGCTGGCGCAGATTTGAAAATTTCAGCACTTCCCCTTGGGTAAGCTTATCGTAATCGGCATCACTGGCAAATTTCAATGGAAGAATACCAAAGTTTATCAGGTTTTGCCAATGGATTCGAGCATAGTCTTTTACAATGGCAACACGTAATCCAAGATAACGGGGAGCCAATGCAGCGTGTTCACGACTGGAACCCTGCCCATAGTTATAACCGCCGACTATCGCATGACCGCCGGTATTTTTACTTTTAATGCCTCGGTCAACATAAGTGGAATCAACAGCTTCAAATGTGAAATTACTAATCTCAGGCAGATTGCTGCGGTATGGGAGAACGCGTGCGCCACCTGCAAGTATTTCATCCGTAGATATATTATCGCCGACTTTAAGAAGGACTGGGACCTCCAGCCTATCCGGCAGGTCTCCCATTTCAGGAATGGAAACAATGTTTGATCCTTTTACTAAATCTACTTCTTTCGCTTCTTCGGGTGGAAGTGGTCTATCTAACAGATCCTCAACGTTCGGATCACTTGGTTCACTTACTATCGGATAGGCAAAATCCATCGTTCTTGGGTCGGTTATTTCACCTGTCAGCGCTGATACTGCAGCAGTCTCTGGACCACATAAAAATACGCTGTCCTCACTTGTCCCTGATCTGCCAGGGAAATTCCGTGGTGTTGTCCGCAGGCTGTTTCTGCCTGAAGCAGGGGCTTGACCCATGCCGATACATCCATTACAGCCTGCCTGATGTAATCTGGCACCAGCCTGCAATAGACTAGCAATATGAAATTCTTTTACCAAATTTGTTAGCATTTGTCTTGATGTTGGATTGATATCGAAGGACATTCCATCCGCAATGCGTCGTCCTTTTACAATCTCTGCCGCAACAGCAAAATCACGATAGCCCGGGTTTGCTGATGAACCAATATATGATTGATAGATTGGGGTTCCAGCAATTTCACTAACTGGTACAACATTCCCTGGGCTGGAAGGTTTAGCAATCAACGGTACCAGTTCTGATAAATTGATTTCATCATAACTATCGTAGGTGGCATCGTTATCAGCAACCAGTTCTGCCCAGTCATCTTCGCGGTCCTGCTGGGCTAAAAATCGTTTCACCTCATTGTCTGACGGAAATACTGTTGCAGTAGCACCTAATTCTGCTCCCATGTTTGCGATGACATGTCGGTCCATGGTAGATAATTTATCGAGACCTGGTCCGTAATACTCAATTATTTTTCCGACACCGCCCTTAACATCATAACGTCTGAGCATTTCTAAAATTACGTCCTTTGCATTGACCCAATCTGGTAGTTCACCGGTTAATTTTACCCCCATTACTTCTGGCATTTTAATGTAAAACGGTTCACCAGTTATGGCCATGGCAACGTCAATTCCGCCAGCCCCCATTGCGAGCATTCCCATACACCCGTTTGCACATGTGTGACTATCTGAACCGAGAAGTGTTTTACCTGGTACGGCAAGTCGTTGCATATGAACAGGGTGACTTACTCCGTTTCCGGGCCGACTATAATACAGACCAAACCGTTGTGCTGCACTTTCTAAAAATAAATGGTCATCCGGATTCTTGTTATCAACCTGAATAAGGTTGTGGTCAACGTATTGTGCTGATGCTTCTGTCTTGGCGTAGTCCAATCCCATTGCTTCAAGTTCCAGCATGACCATTGTTCCAGTTGCGTCCTGTGTTAGTGTTTGATCTATGTCCAGACTAATTTCCGATCCAAGTTCCATCTTTCCTGACTTCAGATGCTTTTTAATTAGTTTTTGAGCTACATTTAGAGCCAATTTTAGTCCTCCTCTTTAAAGTTTGCAGTAAAATGTATCCATAGATGTGTTTACCTCAAAAGACGGAAAATAAAACAGGGGAGGTTTAGGGGTTGGAATTATATAGGAACAATTTTCGCTATAAATTAGGAATTCACAGGTACCAAAAAAAGGATGCCACCTTTTTGGTGGCATCCTGTCTGTTTTGTTTAAGCTTCTTTATGTGCTTCTATTTCGAAGTTAATCTTAATTTCGTCTCCAACTAGTACGCCACCAGTTTCTACTGCAGCGTTCCAAGTTAGACCAAAATCTTTACGATTAATTTTAGTTTCACCACTAAAGCCAGCAACTGTATTACCGCTCATTGGATCTTTACTTTGTCCTTCGAATACTACATCAGCTGTTACAGGGTTTGTTGTTCCACGAATAGTTAAATCGCCGGTAACATTGTAATTGTTATCAGATTTTTTCTTAATGTCTGTTGCAACAAATGTAATCTTTGGATGGTTCTCAATATCAAAGAAATCTCCAGAACGTAAATGGTCATCACGATCTTTGTTACGAGTATTAACGCTGCTTGCATCAATTGTTACTTCAACTTTTGAATCTGTTAAATTTTCTACATCAGCTTCTATAACAGCATCAAAATCATCAAAGCTTCCCTTCGCTTTTGAAATCATCATATGTTTTACTGAAAATCCTAATTCACTGTGTACTGTGTCTACACTCCATGTTGTTCTTGTCATGTAAATCCCTCCATTAATTTTTCAATAGTTACTTTATGTAACTTAGTATAAAATGATAAACAAGTATTGTCAAGTAATTTATGAGAAAAATTTTGATTTCAAAATATAATTACCCATTTTTTAATGTAAATAAACAATTTAGGCGTGCTATAATAAACAATAGAAGTCTTAGATTAAGAGGTTGTGGAAAATGAGTCAATTAAGTATAATCCCATGTGGCAGGAAAAAAATATGGGATAATAATCCGAGTTTAGGTGCTGTTCCGGCGAAAGAAGCGTATATCGGCACATTACATAAGCTTTGCAGAAATTATGCTGAACAGTTTACTGATAAATGGGTGATTCTTTCTGCTAAGCACGGTTTTCTGTTCGCAAATGATATTGTTGATGGCCAGTATGATGTGACATTTAATCAAAAAAGTGATCAGATTATTACATTTGATAGACTGAGAGAACAAGTTCGAGATAAAAAGCTGAACATGTTTGATCAATTAATCGTTCTAACAGGAAAAAAATATAAACCGGTTATTAATGGTTGTTTTGATGATGATCTCCCAAGGACATTTCCTCTTGCGCAATATGGGGGAATTGGTTATATTCTGCAGGCATTAAAGCAATCTCTGGAAAAAGACACACCAATTCACTAATTAGATAGGAGAAAATATATAATGAATCGTGTAGTTTTGATAGCAATTGTTTTAGTAATATACATGGTATACATCACAATTAAGCATAGGGAGACAGTGAAGAAGTTGTCCTTCCCGCAGCAGTTAGGGGTAGCAATTTCATTCCTTGGTGTTGTTGGAATCGGGTGTTATATCCTTTTTAATAGTGTTCGTTATTTTGATGCAGCAGTGTCTAATGATATTTTAGGTATGATTATTCAATTTATAATTGCCTTAGTTGTATTAGTCGTAAGCGTACTTACTTTTAGTGCAATTGCCTATAAAATAACGAATGGTATATTACCAATTGAACGAAAACGAAAATAATACTGAAAAGAGGACCAAAACTTTTTACTTATACGAATAAAAATAGGTAGGATGTTTAGAACGTTCATTGATAATGGCTGGATCTAATACTATCTGATATATGATGTGACGTACTGTGGAAAAATAAATTCAGTCTAGGAGACCGCTGCGGAAATACACTTCGCGCACCAAGGGCGGCAGATGAGCCTCAGCTCCCACAGGAGTCTAGGTGTATTTCCTTCGCTGTTGACTGGAGTAGGAATCGCTATAGAATAAATGTGTGACAGCACTATACTAGTCCGGGCGAGCGGAGGGTGGTGACTCCCTGTGGGGAAAGCAACAGCTGAAGATCCCGCAGTTCGACTAAATGAAGGCCGACTAAAACCGTCCTTTGCGGACAACGTCGGCATACCCCTTGCCGGAGCAAGGAAGCTGAAGCGTCGCCCTAAGGTGCGCATCCGCCCGCAGCGACCCCGGACGGTGGGTCGAGAGGTTTTTAGAGATTATTCTAGCAGTTACGTCGCATATTATATCTAATCAGCAACATTAGAAAACTAGACATTCCCAAGCCTTTTGGTGAATACTTAGTTGCCACTTATGCAGTAAGAAAATAGTTATACTTCTTAACTGCAAAATAAATCCGAACTAATTTGAATTCTATTTTAAGAATTTGAATCTTAGTTCGGATTTTACTTTGACTAAAATACGTTTGTTCTGGCTTTTTTTTTGTGCAGATAAGTACGTAAGTCTGTTTTCTTACTGGATAAACCAAAATTTTCTATTCTAATGCCACTTTTTATGTCTGGGGTTCGATTGTTTGTGTAGAACAGATAATTTGGATTGCCTCTTACATTAGCCGTTCCATTATTACACCATTTTGAAAATACTATTTATAACAAATCTCTTACAGGAGGTGAAAAAGTGGATAAAGGTACTGTAATAAGAACGGCTGCACTTCTTTTGGCACTTGTGAACCAGTGTCTTGTTATGTTTGGGAAATCCCCGTTACCAATTGATAGTGAAATGCTGGAACAAATAATGTCATTTGTGTTCCTAGTTGTAACATCAGTATCCGCTTGGTTTAAAAATAACTACGTAACAAAAACAGGCATGAAGCAAAAGGAAGTAATAGAGGAAAAAGGCCTGATAGGCAAAAATGGAGGTAATTAAATGAAGCCAGTCTTAATAATTGATCCAGGTCATGGAGGAAAAGACCCAGGCGGTGGATCCAATCGGTATTGGGTTGAGAAAGATATGAATCTAGCTATTTCACTCTATCAGTACAAACGCTATCAGCAGCTAGGAATTCCGGTTGCAATTACACGGCAAAAGGATATTACCTTATCACCTGCAGAGAGGACGAAGATTGTCCGGGATAGTGCTGCAAGGTATTGTCATTCTAATCATATCAATGCTGGTGGAGGGGATGGTGGTGAGGTTATCCATTCTATCTATGGTGGAGAGGATATGGCAGAAGAAATAGCTGCTGAATTGCAGCATTCAGGCCAAAATATACGCAGGGTCTTTACAAGGACACTACCAAACAATCGTGCACGTGACTTTTATTATATGAACCGTGATACGGGAAAAGTTGTGACAAATATAATTGAGTATGGTTTTGCCGATTCACGAGGTGATGATATATGCCAGTTAAAGGATTATTGGAAGGAATTAGCCGAGGCTGTTGTCAAGGCCTTTTGCTCTTATAGTGAATTTTCCTATAAGGAGAATGGAATTGGCGCAACACTTAATAAATATTTAAGTCTGCCATCGATGGCCACAAGCTGGCGAGTATATCCATTGGATGCAACTCCGGTTAAGGGGAATGAAAAAGGCTTTTTACGCCCTGATAAATTCGGTGGATTAATATATAAAGTTATTGGCAGCCCACAGGCACATGTCTACCTAATTCAAACCCGGGATTTTGGCAAGGTTCAAATTTACGCTCATCCTAATACAGGAGCTACTGTTGCAACAAAATAAGATTCTTTCGGGATAAGAAACCGTTGTCAATTTAAAATTGATACGTTATAATACATGTAATGAAAAAAGCAGATTAATAGAAGCCTACAGGGGGAGCCGTTTGGCTGAGAGTGAACATGATAGTAGTTCTGACCCTTAGAACCTGTTAGTTAGTACTAACGTAGGGATGGTGGCTTTTTTGATGGAATAAAAGCAATGTTGTGAGCGGATTCCCCATCAGGAAGCTTCCCCTTGGCATTGCTTTTTTTGTATTTATTCAAAAGGGGAGGTAATTTAAAATGAGTTCGAAGCGTACGTTGTTTATGATTGAGGTGGCAATATTTGCTGCCATGGCATTACTTTTAGATATAATACCTTTTTTAAAGTTCTCGATTTGGCCACAAGGTGGATCTGTATCTTTTGCTATGATCCCAATATTCATTATGGCTTTTCGCTGGGGATTGAAAGGTGGTATGGTGGCCGGATTTCTGTTAGGAGTCATGCAGGTCGTAATGTCAGGGCCAATAATTTTAACACCTGTGCAGGGTTTTCTTGACTATATTGTTGCTTTCACATTAATTGGAGTGGCAGGGATATTTGTTAAACCGGTTCAACATGCTGTCAAAGAAGGAAAAGCAAAGATAAGCTTTTTACTAATAATGCTAGGCGTATTTATAGGCTCAGCACTACGCTTTTTAGCACATTTTACAGCCGGTGTCGTATTCTTTGGACATTATGCACCAGAAGGCCAGCCGGTCTGGTTATATTCGTTACTTTATAGTGGATCTTACATGCTGCCATCCTTTATTATCTGTACAATTCTTGTATTTCTATTGTTTTACAAACAGCCAAAGACATTACTGCGAACTGCTTCATAAATTAATCCGCTCACAGAAATTAGTCCTTTGTATTATAAGGGCTATTTTTCTAGCAGTTAAGAAACCACCATGGATGCCGAATGGGCAACCACTATTTATCATGAAAATTATTTTTCATATAGCAAATTTGAGGTTTAGCGGACACCAGAGACCTTATTTGGCAGAAATTCACGAAAATGGTGGTGTTTGCGGACATCAGGGACCTTATTTAACACAAATACAGTTAAATAACCATGATATATTTAAAATAAGGGCTTCTGTGTCCGGATAATATCGAAAAGATTACTTTTATATAGAAATAGCGTCTCCTGTGTCCGCTTAAATCAAGTTAGAGAGTTATTTTCATACACTTTCTTACTGCATAAGTGCAACTAAGGCTTATCTACATTAAAGCTTGGCGAAAAGCTAAGTTTTCTAATAATTAAGGTAGGGGTGATTAGGATGGAAGAATTAATCGGACAGTGTCAGTCATGTGGACAAAACGTTTATTGTGAGGATGGTTTTTTTGACGGTGTTCAAAAAAATGGAAAGTTACTTTGCAATGAATGTGCTGAAGAAAAAGAATCAAATTAGGGAATTACAGTTTAATAGTAAATTTAACATTGCAATAAACTTCTCACCGCTTTCTTTCAGTGTGCATAGGCTATAGCACACTTAAGAAAGGAAGTGTTATTGGTGGAACTAACAATATCACATTGGCTATACGGTATATTTACACTAATAATTATTTTCACAATGATTTTCAGAAAAGGGGTTGTACTTCCGTCGTTGCTTGGGACATTTGTGATTGCCTGGGTATATAACGAGAATTTAATCGATGGATTTACCGCTATATTCAATGCCAACCTTGTTGCAGCAAAGGAACTGTTCAGTATATTCCTGATCATAACTTTTATGATGGCGTTGCTGCACTCATTGCGTGATTTAGGTGCCGATCGAAGGATGATCCAGCCAATCCAAAAAGTAATGATAAATGGGCATGTGTCGTTTTTTGTTTTAATTGCTGTCACTTATGTCATTTCTCTCTTTTTCTGGCCGACACCAGCGGTACCGCTTATTTGTGCATTGCTGGTACCTGCTGCTATTCGCTCAGGTCTCCCAGCATTAACTGCAGCAGTTGCTGTTGCGCTGGCTGGGCAGGGAATGGCGCTATCTTCTGATTATATTGTTCAGGTTGCACCAGGGCTATCCGCAAAATCAGCTGGCATTGATGTGGGTTTGGTGGCTGATAAGGCATTAATCTTATCCGTGATTACCGGTGCAGTTGCAATCGGATTAGCGTATCTCTTTTATCGAAAAACAATTCGCTCAAAAAACAGTGATCTAAATGAAAAAGAATTGGAGGCATTACAAGCAACTCAAGAGTCGACTAATAAAGCGCATTCAACACATCTGGATACGTGGAGTAAAGTATTTGCAGTACTGGTACCAGTTGCCCTTTTGACAGTAGTAATCTATATGATGTATACAAAACTTCTGTCAGGACGAATGAGTGGATTTGAAGGTGGGGATGGTGCTGCATTTATTGGAGGAGTTGCTGTAATCCTGCTGTTACTATCGACGGTTGCGTTTGGTCGGCAACATGCACTTGATTATATTAGTAACCACATTACAGATGGCTTTGTGTTTGCTTTTAAGGCGATGGGTCCGGTTATTCCGATTGCCGGGTTCTTCTTCTTAGGGAGTGCAGATTTTTCAGGCAGTATTCTAGGTGTGGATGAAAAAGCACCCGGATTACTGTTCGACCTGGTTCAATCCTCACAAGCCTTTTTACCACAAAGTGCGTTATTTGCAGCATTTAGTGTATTGATTATTGGTATTATTACTGGGCTGGATGGATCAGGGTTTTCGGGTTTACCGCTGACTGGGGCGCTAGCAGCTTCTCTGGAAAGTACGTCGATTGATTCGGGAACACTTGCGGCTATCGGTCAAATGGGATCAATTTGGACTGGTGGAGGCACAATTGTTGCCTGGTCATCTATGATTGCCATTGCTGGTTTCTGTGGCGTTTCAGTAATGGACTTAGTTCGAAAAAACTTTATTCCGGTAATCCTTGGTTTAATTATTTCAACCGTTTTTGCGGTTTTAATTTTATAAGGACTTGAATAATTGTATATAAACATGTGAATCCTCCAAGTAGTACAATATTATTAGTTTAAAGATCATTTGTTTGATACACTTTAAATAAATAAGGAAAATTTTACTACTGATGGAGGTTTTCAATATGGCAAACAGCACAACGAAAATTGTTCAGGAGTCGCTGGAAGCTTTACTGGATGATAAATCTTTTTTACCAGAATTAACAGACAAAACACGTGAGAAGGCATTTACGTCACTGGTATCTATCTTATCTACTCCTAATCATGTCAACAAATCCTTTTTACGAATTGCGCTTGAAAATGGCAAGGTAACACGTGTACCTTCCTTTCGGGTTCAGCATAATAATATTCTTGGTCCATACAAGGGTGGAATTCGTTTTCATGAATCAGTCAATGAAGATGAAGTGGCAAACCTTGCATCACTTATGACACTGAAGAATGCGCTTCATGAGGTGCCGTTCGGTGGTGGAAAAGGCGGAGTAGTGATTAACCCAAGAGATTATAGTGTTAAAGAATTATATATGATTTGCAAAAAGTATGTGCAGTATTTCAGTGAAATTCTCGGACCTGACAAAGATATTCCAGCACCGGATGTTGGTACAGGTGACCGTGAAATGGACTGGATGATGGGTGAATATAAAAGTATTCGGCCTGGAAGTCCATACAGAGGCAGCTTTACTGGCAAAAGTGTCGTAAATGGTGGATCGTTAGGACGTAGGGAAGCAACAGGTAAAGGTGTTTATTTCGCATTTCGCTACATGCTTCATAACTTTGTAAAGGATCAGGAAAAGTGGCTTTCAGAACGTGAGAATATTTTTGCGAAAACAGCTTTGAATCACATGGATAAAACACTGACAATGGCAGTCCAAGGATTTGGTAATGTTGGCTCTGTTGCCGCACTTGAGGCATTTCAATGTAATCATTTGAACAATAAAATCGTCTCGGTTAGTGATCGGAATGTAACACTATATAATTCCGACGGTTTGGATATTCCGGGTCTTGTCAAATTTACGTCCAATAGTGGTGGAGATCTTCCAGTTGATAAAGAACAGCTAAAAGAGGCAGATGTGAAAGCTTCCATTAAAGATCGTGATGACGTGTTAAGTTTAGATGTAGATGTATTATTTTTAGCGGCTCTGGGAGGTCAGGTACATCAGGAAAACATGAAAGATGTAAAGGCTGGCATTATAGTTGAAGGAGCGAATGCACCTGTTACAAGTGGTGCTGATAAATATTTAAGTGAGAAAGGTGTCATTATTGTTCCCGACATTTTAGCAAATGCTGGTGGTGTAATCGTTTCCTATTTTGAATGGCTGCAGGGCCGGGAAACACAATTTTTCAGCGAGGAAGAAGTCTTTAAGCGTTTGCTTGATAAAATGAAGAAGACGTTTGATACAATCTTTCCACAATTTTTTGGGGACCCATTTCCATTAAGGCAGAACTGTTATATCCATGCAGTAATGAAAATATCTACTATTTTATATAAGCAAGGGAAACTATATTAAAAAATAGCTATTAAGCAGTTCAGCTTTGGATGAGAAAAATGCTAATAATATTAGAAATCACATAATAATTAGCATACATTTCCCTTATGAAAGAACCTCGTTTTTAACGGAATGAGGATCCGGTTTACTGATTTGGCGGATCCTCATTCCGTTATTTCTTTGGCAGAGAAGAAAGTAAAGCCAATTTTTCTAAAAAACCCTCGTTTTAAGCTTGGGTTCGGATCCTTGTTACACTATTTGTCATTTCTGCCTCAAATTTGGCTGATTTTCTGCTATTAACGGAATGATGATTTGTCTCACCCTTATCAGAGCACCTTTGCTGCTATCTAGCGGAATGAGGATCCTTTTCGATTGTTTGGTTGTGTCTCATTTCGAGTGACAATACTTCATCCTATTATTGTATAATCCTTCCAGTTTAAGTATAACAATTCCATAGTACGTAAATCTTTATAAGCTTGTTAAAAAGATTGGTGTTTACAATGTTAATTCAGGTTAAAACCTAATAATTGTTACATCAGTAAAGACAGGATCATAAAAGGATATGCGTTCTATAACCCTAAATAGCGTCTTCTTTGTTGTTGTCTTCTCTGAAATTAAACTCGTTATCCTTAATAGAACTGCTTTTTTTGCCGTTAAGAACTATTCGGAACGTCCTGAAGCTGTGATTACTCTCCCACTCAAAATTGAACTGTATTGTTTCTTACAGAATGTCTTTTTATACTCCTGAATATGTTATAATATTCAGTAAATGAAAAAAGCCGTTTTATAAAGATAATAATGTAAGCGCTAAAGGAGGGGATGTTAAAAGTGAATGATAAAAGCCTGTCGTTATGGAAGACAACGAAGTATCATCAGCATTTGAAAGCAACAGAAGAGGATGAGATTGCCAGAGAAGCCCCTATAACTATTACGGTTAATGGAGAGCAGTATGCCACAATTGTTTGCACACCAAGTGATATCTATGAAATGACGCTTGGGTATTTGGCATCTGAGGGACTTATCCGTTCAGTTGATCAAGTGGAAAATCTATCAATTGATGAAACTAAGGGCTTTGCATATGCGGATTTATCAATTTCTGTATCATTTCCTGAACGAGCCGAAAGATGGATTGGCTCGTGCTGTGGGAAAAGTAGGGAATTCTATTTAAAACAGGATGTGAAAACTGCTAAAACCATCATGTCCAACACAAAAATCTCATCTAAGCAAATCTATCAATTAATGATGGAATTTGACTCCAGAGCAGAAATATTTGGTAGAACAGGAGGTGTACACCAGGCGGCATTAGCATCCGGTGGTGAAGTTATAGCTTCTTATATTGATATTGGGCGTCATAATGCGCTGGATAAACTGTATGGTTATATATTGCAAAATCGTATAACTCTGAAAAATAAATGTGTTTTATTCAGTGGAAGGATTTCGTCTGAAGTAGTATTAAAAGTTTCCAAAATCGGTGCAGGGTTATTGGTGGCCAAGTCAGCACCAACAGATCTCGCATTAAAGCTTGCTGATGATTTGCAGATTACTGCCGTTGGATTCGCTCGTGACAACAGTCTGAATGTATATACTCACGAAAATAGAGTTTATGGTGATACGAATCAAAATATACATTTTCTAGGGAGGAGATAATGTGCAAAATCAGAACCATATCGTTGTTAAGTTAAATGGTGAAGAATACTTAGCAGAAAATAACCAAAATCTATTGGATTTGATTAACACCACAAGCGAGTTTGTGCCACAAATATGTTATAACGAATCACTGGGACCTGTACAAACATGCGATACCTGTATGGTAAAGGTTGACGGTCAAATTGTCCGTGCATGTGGAACAACAGTTGTAGCTGGTATGGATGTAAATACAACAATTGAGCCAGTGAATACAGCTCAAAAAGAAGCCCTCGACCGAATACTGGAAAAGCATGAGTTATACTGTACTGTCTGCGACTATAACAATGGCACATGTGAGATTCATAATACAGTTGCAGAATTCGGGTTGGAGCACCAGTCAAGACCATTTGAGCCGAAACCATATGAAATTGATAATTCAAGTCCTTTTTATCGATATGATCCGGACCAGTGTATATTGTGTGGAAGGTGTGTTGAAGTATGCCAGGATATCCAGGTCAATGAAACATTACTAATTGATTGGAAAAGAGAGAAGCCTCGCGTTGTCTGGGATAATGATGTACCTATTGATCAATCATCATGTGTTGGATGTGGACAATGTGTCACTGTCTGCCCGTGTAATGCCTTAATGGAAACATCAATGGTTGGAGAAGCAGGGTATATGACCGATCATAGTCCTGGACTGTTACGGTCCATGATTGATCTAACGAAAAAGGCAGAACCAGGATATGGACCTTTATTTGCGGTTTCTGACACAGAAGCGTCTATGCGTGAAGAACGGATTGAAAAAAATAAGACCGTTTGTACATACTGTGGTGTCGGCTGTACATTTGATGTTTGGACAAAGGATCGTAAAGTTTTGAAAGTAGAACCACAGCAAGATTCACCTGCAAACGGTATTTCTACCTGTATTAAAGGAAAATTCGGATGGGATTATGTAAATTCGGATGAACGATTGACGAAGCCATTAATTCGTGATGGCGAATCTTTTGTGGAAGTAGAATGGGATGAAGCCTTAGATTATGTTGTGAAGCGTTTTACTGAGGTTAAGAAAGGTAAGGGTACAGATGCGCTTGGATTTATTTCTTCATCTAAAGCAACAAATGAAGAATCTTATTTGATGCAAAAATTGGCACGACAAGTAATCGGAACAAACAATATCGATAACTGCTCACGCTATTGTCAGGCCCCGGCTACTAAAGGTCTTTTTCGAACTGTAGGACACGGCGGGGACTCGGGCTCAATTGATGATATTGCTGAGGCGGAAATGGTAATAACGATAGGTTCTAATACGACCGAATCACATCCAGTGCTTGGTTCACGAATTAAGCGTTCGCAAAAGTTATTTGGTCAAAAGCTGTATGTATTTGATTTACGGAAACATGAAATGGGACAGCGTGCTGATAGGTTTTTCCAGCCTAAAAGTGGAACAGATTTAGTTTGGCTATCTGCAGTAACAAAATATATTATCGATCAAGGCTGGGAAAATCGTACGTTTGTTGATAAATGGGTGAATGGTTTTGAGGAATATAAGGAATCTTTGCGTAAGTTCACACTGGAATATGCTGAAGAATTAACAGGTATATCCAAAAAGGAATTAATTGAAATTGCGGAACAGATTGTCAGTGTTAATAAACTTGCAATTTGCTGGGCGATGGGAGTAACCCAGCATCAGCTAGGGAGTGATACAAGTACAGCAATCTCGAATCTATTATTAATCACCGGAAACTATATGCGAAGTGGTACAGGGGCATATCCATTACGGGGGCATAACAATGTCCAAGGGTGCAGTGATTTCGGTAGTATGCCGAACTTCCTCCCTGGGTATGAAAAGGTTGCAGATGATGATGTTCGCAGGCGCTATGAAGATACCTGGGGCACAGAAATACCGAGTGAACCTGGAAAGGATAACCATGAAATGATTAAGGCAATTCATGAAGGGAGCTTAAACTCTTTATATGTTCTGGGAGAAGATACGGGAATAGTTGACGCCAACATTAATTACGTTACTGCTGCATTTGAAAAACTGGATTTTTTTGTTATTCAGGATTTATTTTTAACGAAGACAGCAGAATATGCCGATGTTATTTTACCAGCTGTTCCTAGTCTTGAAAAAGAAGGGACTTTTACGAACACAGAAAGACGCATCCAACGTTTGTATAAAGCGTTAGAGCCTGTGGGAGACTCCCGTCCGGATTGGCAGATTATTATGGATATTGCTAATAAATTCGGGTATGACTGGGATTACTCTGATCCATCAGAAATTATGGATGAGGCAGCATCACTTGCACCATTATTTGCTGGGGTAAGTTATGCTAGATTAACAGACTATAATAGTCTTCAGTGGCCAGTTGATGCCGACGGAACAGATACACCATTATTGTACGTTGATGGATTTCCGTTTGATGATCGTAAAGCAAGATTGTACCCACTAGAATATGATTTAAAATATGACACAAATGAAGAATATGATCTGCATGTGAATAATGGCAGAGTGCTGGAACATTTTCATGAGGGCAATATGACATATAAATCAAAAGGCATAACAAGTAAAATGCCAAACGCATTTATTGAAGTTTCACCTGAATTAGCTGAGGAACGAGGGATTAAAGAAGGTGCAGAAGTTAAGCTGACTTCTGTTGCCGGAGAAGCGACCGGAATTGCTCATATTACAGATCGAGTGCGTGGTAAAGAACTCTACCTGCCTTTAAATGATAATGGTAAATCAGCTGTCAATTATTTAACTGACAACAATGTGGATAAGGATACGAACACTCCTTCCTACAAGGAAATAGCGGTCAAAATGGATGTTATAAAGAAAAAAGGGAAAAGTCCCTTGCCACCAAATAACTATCGGCGGGGAAATCCACAACCGCAGATTAGTGTTAAGGTAGAGGAAAAATGGGATCGTGATGACTATATTTTCCCGGGAAGTCAGGTGAAGCATGATGTCTAATCCGATAACCAATATTAAGCGAATGGAAATTCCTGAAGAAACCACGAAAGAACGGAATCTTGACGAAGTCTGTCAGGCGGTCAGCGAAAATAAAGAGGCAATTTTAAAAGGAATTGATTTGTTAGCGACGCTTAATAAAAGTGGCTCGTTGGATACAGTAAATGCCTTGGTAAAACATAAAGAGGATGCTTTGGAAAATGTAATGGCTGAGTTAAATAAACCGCAATATTCAGGGACACTGGAAAATCTGAGCAAACTATTTTTGTTTATTGGTGACCTCAAAGTGGATGAAATTAAATATTTTGCTGATAAGCTTAACACTGGTATGGAAGTCGCAAGTACGGATAATTCCGATAAGACATCATATATGGACCTTTTGAAAGCACTAAAGGATCCGGAAATCAATCGCAGTGTTACGATGCTGCTTCAGTTTTTACGTGGGATGGGAAAAGAATAAAAACTTGAGCCTCAAAGGTTGCTGAATGCAACTTTTGAGGCATTTTTTAATAATTTGTGCCAGGGTCTGAAATGTAAAATAAATAAGAATGCCATTTTGATTCAAAATATTTGCATTAATTAATATTTATTATGTAAAATGGAGTTGTACTATTTTTTATCATTATCACATAGATTTTACTAGGTATGTCTGACGTTTCTTATAGGACAAACCAAATAACTTGGGGGAGGTTGAGAAGGTGAGTAGTATTTTGGTTGCGGTAATCGGGATACTTGTTTTCGCATTGGGTTATCGTTATTATTCAAAATTTGTTGCAGATAAGATTTTCAAGTTAGATCCCAACTATGTAACACCTGCACATCAGTATAAAGATGGTGTGGATTTTGTGCCTACAAATAAATTTGTTTTGTGGGGGCATCACTTTACGTCAGTTGCGGGTGCGGCACCAATTGTTGGACCAGCTATTGCAGTTTATTGGGGGTGGCTCCCAGCAGTCTTATGGGTAGTCCTTGGAACAGTATTTGCTGCGGGTGTGCATGACTTTGGAACACTTGTATTATCTGTTCGTAACAAGGGTCAATCGATTGGAACGCTTGCAAATAAACTTATCGGGCAACGAGCAAAGATCCTGTTTTTATTTATTATACTTATTCTGGTCTTAATGGTTAATGCAGTATTTGCATGGGTAATTGCAAATCTGTTTATTTCTTTCCCGGCCAGTGTTATTCCGGTGTTTATTCAAATTCCATTAGCAATATGGATAGGTGTTGCAGTATATAAACGAAAACAAAAAATGCTTGTTCCATCGTTGCTAGCTTTGGCAGTTATGTATATAACTGCAGTAATTGCAAGTCGAGTTGATTTTATGCAAATCGATTTAGTACAGTATATGGGCGGTGAAGGTTCTACTGGACTATTTGGCCTTGGTGCCGTATCAACAGCATTTTTTATCTGGATTATTATACTAATGATATATGTATATATCGCGTCAACATTACCTGTTTGGAAGTTGCTGCAGCCGCGGGACTTCATTAATTCACATCAGCTAATTGTAGGGCTTGCGATTTTATACTTGGGGTTACTATTTTCAAATCCGGAAATTACAGCTCCATTAACTCATACTAATACTGATGTATCGTGGTTCCCGCTATTGTTTATTACGATTGCATGTGGTGCTATATCAGGCTTCCATGGTTTGGTGTCGAGTGGTACTTCCAGTAAACAATTAAACAATGAAACAGAAGCAAGATTTGTCGGGTATTTGGGTGCAGTAGGTGAAGGGGCATTAGCATTGATTTCAATCATTGCTGTAGTGACATTCTTCTCCAGTACCGATGAATTTCTGGCAACGTACAGCAGCTTTACAGCAGCGGGTGGTGCAGGGCTTAATGTGTTTGTTCAGGGAGCTGGACAATTAGCAACGGGGTTAATGATACCACCAGATGTTGCAGCTACAATTGTATCTGTAATCGTAGTGAGCTTTGCTGCAACAACGTTGGATACATCAGTTCGTTTAATGCGCTATATTATAGCTGAACTTGGTGTTGAATATAAAATACCGGCACTAACAAAAACGCATGTTGCAACAACAGTTGCTGTTGTATCAAGTGCAGCGTTAGTATTACTGCCAGAAGGTCCAAAAGGTTTTGGGTCAGGTGGATATCTGCTTTGGCCGTTATTCGGGACATCTAACCAGTTACTCGCAGGAATTAGTTTATTGCTGATTTCCATTTGGTTAAAACGGCAAGGCAGAAACTATATGATAACGTTCATTCCGATGGTATTCCTGATGTTTATGACACTGTGGGCTATGTTCCAGCAGGTCGTATTTCAATGGTCCTGGTGGGGTTCAAGCTCGAGCACATTACTCTTTGTCTTTGGGGCAATCATATTCGTATTCGCGGTATGGATTATCTTAACCGCATTTACAGCATTAACGGGTAAAATGGATCAGGATATTGATACCGATGACAAAATGATTAAGTAAGAAATAAGTTCAAGAGAGAAGGGATCATCTAAACAGTGATCCCTTTTCTGATTATCGAAAAAAGAGGTGGGAAACGTGTTAGATAAACTTAAAATGCTCATCGAATATTATGAAGAGGTATTAAATATGCCGCACCGTCAGGAAATCGCAAGGGAGTTAAGAGACCAGGATGACTTGTTTTTGCTGCTTTTGTATTCTGAGATGATTGGAATTCCTAATCCTGTTTATTACTATACACTTGAATTATATCCATATATGATGGAGCGTTTCCACGATTGGCATTTACGTATGGGAATGGAGAAATCACCAATGACAGGAATCCGCTGCTGTTAAATACAAAAGCGTCATTGAAAAGGAGTTTGAATATGGAAGTCTTAGAGAAGAAAATTATTTTTGTTGGTGGAAAAGGCGGTGTGGGAAAGTCTACTTCGGCTGCAGCAATCGCATGGAAGTCTGCAGATGAAGGGCATAATACACTTCTAATATCTACAGACCCTGCGCATAATTTAGGGGATATTTTTAATCAGTCAATTGGAGGAAAGACAACTAAGGTTTCCGATAATCTTTCGGCTCTTGAGATTGACCCGGAAATAGAGACAAATAATTATATTAAAGGGGTAAAAGAAAATATAAAGGGTGTAGTCCACTCTGGTATGATGGAAGAGGTATATCGCCAATTAGATACTGCGAAGGCTTCCCCAGGCGCAGATGAAGCTGCGTTGTTTGATAAATTAATTTCAATCATTTTAGAGGAAAGCGAGCATTATGATAAACTTATCTTTGATACAGCTCCAACAGGGCACACAATCCGCCTGCTTTCATTGCCAGAGCTTATGGGAGTATGGATTGAAGGAATGTTGCAAAAGCGGCAAAAGACAAATGAAAACTATACACAATTATTAAATGATGGAGAACCGATCGAAGACCCCATTTATGATGTGCTTAAAACACGTCAGGAGCGTTTCTCTAAAGCGAGGGAAGTTTTACTGGATGGGAAGGTTACTGGATTTGTCTTTGTAATGAATCCTGAGCGTCTGCCAATCCTGGAGACCCGAAAAGCAATTGAATTACTTGATAAGTATCATCTTCATGTGAAAACATTAATCGTAAATAAAGTATTACCAGATGATGTGGATGGTGATTTCTTACTTCAGCGTAAAGGGCATGAACAGCAATATATGAATACTATAAGAGATACTTTTACGAAACAGCAGTTGATTTATGTGCCATTATTTTCACGCGATATAATGGACAAACAACAACTTAATGATTTCAGTAAATATTTTGTGAAAGGATGACTAGGTATGAAAGCATTTGTACATGAATTTGGAGAAACGAAATTAAAAGATATGGCAGATCCGTTTGCAGATCACGGTCAGGTTACAGTGTCAATTCGAACTGCAGGATTAAATCGGCGTGATATCTCGGTTCCGAAACGTAGAGGAGATGATGCGAGTGCATTAATTCTTGGGTCTGACGGTGCTGGTATAATTGAATCAGTAGGGGAAGGCGTTACAGATTTTTCAATTGGAGATGAAGTAATTATTAATCCATCACTTCAATGGTATGAAAATAGCGATGCACCCCCAAAGGGTTTTGACATTCTTGGAATGCCTGATAATGGAACATTTACGGAAAAAATTGTGCTGCCTGCTGAGCAGGTGGAAGCAAAGCCAGAGCATCTCACATGGGCGGAAGCAGGAGTTCTAGCATTACCCGCCTTAACTGGTTATCGTGCATTGTTTACAAAAGGCGGGCTTAAAGAAGGGGATACATTGTTTATTCCTGGTGCTGGAAGTGGAGTTGCAACATATCTTATTCAGTTCGCCAAAAATGTTGGTGCAAAAGTGATTGTAACTTCGCGCAGTGCAGAAAAGCGTCAACAGGCCAAAGAATTAGGTGCTGATATTGTTTTGGATACAAATAGTGACTGGAATGAAGAGCTAAAAGGTGAAACAATTGATTTAGTAATTGAGAGTGTGGGAAGAGCTACCTTTAATCGTTCATTGGATGTGCTGAAGAAGGGTGGTCGTATTGTAGCGTTTGGTGCTACGACTGAGGATACAATCGATTTGAATTTACGGAATTTTTTCTATGGACAGTATCAATTGTTCGGTTCAACAATGGGAAGCAGGCAAGAGCTTCGTGCCATGCTGAAGCACATTGAGAACTTTAAGACTCATTCAGTTGTGGATAGTACATTTTCATTGGAAAAAACAAAGGATGCGATGAACTACCTTGAACAAGGCAAGCAGTTTGGGAATGTTGCAATTGTAGTAAGTGAATAGACAGTAAAGGCTCTCTTTTATGGCAAGAGAGTCTTTTTTAGAGATATGGAGAAACCTTGTCAATTGCATCCTGCATTTTTCGGCTATTTTTCTCATACATATTTTTCGTTTCCTGATTCTCAGTAGCCAATGCAAATAATTCAAGGTCTGCCTGGCTTTTTTTCATCGTGGCAAGAAGTAGCGGTTTTTCACTTGGACTAGGTACGGCAATTTTGTCATCATATAAATCTACTGTTAATTGACCATCGCTGTCAACTTGACCTAAAAACACATTTTCAATACTGATATCCATTTTGTCTAACTCGGTTTCAAGCCAATTTGTGTTTAGTGAAGCATTTGATAAAGGCTCGAGTAACGCATGCCCGTCCATGACAACTGTTTGGGGTTCCTTTCCTGCAGCTGGTTTTAAGCCAATATCTTTAACTGTCACTGGCTTATTTTCTTTTTTTGGTAATACATTAACCTTTCCTGTTGGCTCTAAAACAGCAAATTCGACATCAGCTGCCTGATACATGTTGTTGTTACGCAATTCTTCAAGTAAATCATCAGTCGTATAACGTTCTTTTTTTAAATTTTCCTCCATTATTTTACCATTTTGAATAAATACGGTACTTTTCCCTTGAGTAAAATCACGTACACTTTTGCTTTTTAAAGCTATATATTCTAACCCGAGTGGGACTATAAACCAGACAGAGAGTGCAATAAGTGCATACTCAAATTGGGATGTCAAATCCGTCACATGTGTCGCGACAATACTTCCAATAACAATTCCGGTTATATATTGAAAGATATCAAGCTGAGACATTTGTTTTTTACCAAGCATCTTGGTAATAAAAAACAGTGCAATCAATAAACTTAGAGATCGTATTAGGATTTCAACCCAGCCTGGCATCGTATCACTCCTTTAATTCTTATATTGTGGTTCTTGTTGTGATAAATATATTACTTGTTTCTCCAGGTCTGTTTTTATATCTGCAATAATACTTTGCACTTCATGGAAGCATTCCTGTGCTTCCCTTTCCTGTGTTTTACTTTCTAATGAAAGAAGTGATGCTTCAATACTTTTAATAGACGAAAAACAACTTTTCACTTGTGATCCTACAGTCATAATTTATTTATCCTTTCGGTTTGAAAATAATTGCACCAATCATTCCAAAAATTATAGCAGCTGAAATACCGGAGCTGGTGACTTCGAACATTCCCGTTACAACACCAATCAGACCATGTTTTTCAGCCTCTGCCATTGCCCCATGGACAAGTGAGTTACCGAAGCTTGTAATGGGGACTGTAGCACCTGCACCTGCAAAATCAATTAACGGCTCGTATAGGCCAAAGCCGTCTAAAATAGCTCCGGAAACTACAAGTATACTGAGAGTAAGTCCCGGATTAAATTTAAATACATCAAACATAATTTGGCCGATTACACATATTAGTCCACCGACAACAAATGCCCAGAAAAAAATCATTGTATATCACTACCTGATTCGATAGAAACTGCATGTGCAATACAGGGAATTGAATCACTTTGCTGCACGCTAAGAGGTGAATGCAGGGCACCTGTAGCAACCACAAGAATTCGATTCAGTTTCTGCTGTTTTATAAGATTTAAAAAGTGCCCATATACGACAACTGCGGAACAAGCAGCACCACTTGCGCCTGCAAGTACCGGCTGACCCTCCCGGTAAATAGTTAACCCGCAGTCTTTGAAATTTTCTTCTGTAATTGCAATATTCCTTTTTTGCAAAAGATCTATCGTTATTTCACGTCCAACATGACCAAGGTCCCCTGTAATAATTAAGTCGTAATATGATGGTGCAACATCACGTTCCCGCAGATGCTGCTCAATTGTGTCCACTGCAGCTGGCGCCATTGCCCCTCCCATGTTAAATGGGTCAGTCATACCCATATCAACAACTTTACCAATTGTTGCAGATGTAATTCTTGGGCCTTTCCCTTCTTTGGCAACCAACGCACATCCAGCGCCTGTTACCGTCCACTGTGCGGTAGGAGGTTTTTGACCACCATATTCAGTAGGGTACCTGAATTGTTTTTCAGTGGCGGCATTATGACTGGAAGAACCACTTAAAATATGGTCAGCTCCACCGCCATTTATAATAAATGCCGACAGTGCCAGGCTTTCCATAGAGGTTGCACAGGCACTAAATAAGCCGAAAAAGGGTACATCCAATGTTTTTGCCGTAAAACTTGTTGGTGTAATTTGATTGATTAAATCTCCACTAATAAAAAATTGGACCTGTTCTTTATCAATCAAACTGTTTTTTACAGCAATTTGCGTTGCTTCTTCCATCATGGTTCGTTGCGCTTTCTCAAAGGTTGATTGCTTAAGCCACATATCATCATGTAAAAGGTCAAAATCATTAGGGATATTCCCTTCTGCTTCAAAAGGTCCACCTACAGTGCCGGTAGAAATTATAACTGGTTTGTTTTCAAAAATCCAAGTACGATGTCCAACTAGCATTATAATCCACCCCACTGAATGAGTATTGTTTTAATTAATGCAATTACAAAAGCGGAAAAAACGCCAAACAGAATGACAGATCCCGCTAATTTAAACATATTTCCACCGACTCCTAATACAAATCCTTCGGTACGGTGCTCAATCGCTGCAGATATTACTGCATTTCCAAAGCCGGTAACAGGGACAGCAGAACCTGCTCCGGCAAATTGTCCAATTCGGTCATATATTCCAAAGCCTGTTAAAAGCATTGTAATAAATATCAAAGTAGCAATTGTTGGGTTCCCGACTGTCTGTTCAGTAAAGTCGAAGAAATAAATATAGATTGTTGAAATTATCTGGCCGATAAAACAGATGAATCCACCTACAAAAAAAGCCTTAATACAGTTTTTTAAAAGGGGTCTTTTAACTTCTCTATCCTGTTGAAATGCCTGGTATTTTTGTGCACTTGGTGGTAGGTTTTTCTTTTTCTTATCTGCCATAAACTGCTCACTCTTTTCCTTATGTTTGTTCATTCATAAGTTTAATTAAATGCTTTACCTCTTTCTTCAGTTTCTTTTTTGAGATATTACCTTGCCGTATTTTTTTTTCAAGCTGATTTGTTTCAATCACTATTTTCTTATCTGTTGATAATTCAATTTTCTGATCAGGGAAAACTTTCTCCATTTTCTTATGCATTTTTTTCCTGAATTTCGCTAATCGGAATCGTTCATTGTGATGTACTTCAATTGCAATAACCAGTTTTTTATCCGTATTTACTGCATTAATAGTCGTTATTTCTTTATGCTGACTTAGACTTTGCTTCGCATTATTTGAAATAGATTGATCAAGCGATCCTTTAGTAGAAATGTTGGTGAAATTAACTCCATCATTCGGACCGCTCTGGGAGGTATCAGTATCTGGACTACACCCTATTAGGAAAAGTATCATGCCGACTATAAACAAAAATCGATATGCATTCATATAAACAATCCTCCCATTGATAGAGGCTGGTCAAATGGAACCAACCTCATAAATCAAGAATTTACATTCCTTTATATTGTGGTTCCTCTTGCTCAATTTGTGTTACTCTAGGTTCAACACTTTGTAAAATAGATTCAGTTTGCTGTGCTGCATTCTCATAAAGTTGCTTTGCTTGTTTATTCTCAGTTTCCAATGCAAATTGTTCAAAGCTAGCCTGTGCACTTTTAAGACCTGCTATTGTTTGTTTAACCTGACTTGAGACGGTCATATATATCCTCCTTTATTTGCGCTTCACTATATATAATTTAATATAATGCCGGTAATTATACTTTCTATTTTTTACCTATTATCTATGTCTAATTAAAAAAAATAATAATAAATGGAAACTTTTTGACAGGTCTATACGTCTTATATATAAGATAGGGGAGTGGAAAATGAAAAAAGGGGTATTTGTGCTATCTGTTTTATCTATTTGTTTCCTAATCTCATTTTATTGGTTTTACGAGCAGGCCGGGGCAGAACTGGCAGTTAACCAGAGTAAGGAGATCCAAAAAGATAACTTTATCTTACATATACGTGTAGAAAAAATGGATGAGGGTTTTCAAGTATTTCGTTCCATCCAGTACGTAGGGGAGGAACAGGTTGAAATAACACACCAAACTCCACTTATATCTGTATCAATGAAGCATAAAAATCACGATTATACTGGAAGCAATGTATTAAGGACACTTACATCAGGAAGCAGTTATCATCCTCAAGGTTCTAAAATGTTCGAATCACCGGACAGAGGTGAATATACACTGTTTTGCGAATCAAGATTTAAGGTGGAAGGTGAAGAAATAAAAATAAATTACCAGGAAAACTTAACGTTCAATTAAGAAACAGCATGCCGAATAAAAACGGATGCTGTTTTTTACTATCGTCTATTTAATTTTTTGTTTTTAATGAAAGTGGTGACGTCCATTCGAATTGCTTTTTTGTATTTACGAACCATTTGCTCTGACCATGTGTCTGTGCGGGCATTACTTGACCTGGTTTGGTAATACATTTTGAGTTCTTCGTTAAAACTGTCTATTAATTTTTGCTGAAGTTGATAGTCTTTATTATATTTATTCTCGTGGTATATGACCTCTACAGGTAGACGAGGTTTCTTGTCAGGGTTTTCATCAGGATAACCAATAGCCATACCAAAAAGTGGAACAACATAATCTGGAAGTTCCAATATATCATTAACTCGGCTGATATTATTCCGAAGACTGCCTATGAAGCATGTTCCCAACCCCATGGATTCTGCAGCAATGACAGTATTTTGGGCGACTAATGCTGTGTCTACCGTTGAAACAAGGAATTGTTCTGTACTTTCTATGCTTTCCTGCATTGCCTCTTGCTCTTTTGCAGAAGCCTGCTGGTAGATCCGATTTAAATCAGCACAGAAAACGAAGAAATGTCCGTTTTCTGTAACATATTCCTGTCCGGATACTTCCTTTAATTTTGCCTTTACAGTTTCATCAGTAACACCAATGACGGTATAGGCCATGACATAGCTTGATGTTGAGGCTTGCTGTGCCGTGCCGATAATCGTATGTATTTGTTCAGTGGTTAACTGTTCATTCTTAAATTTTCTAATAGAGCGATGATTACTAATTACATTAATTGTGTCGTTCATTGTCTGAATCTCCTTTAGTTATTTGTTCCTAGTGTTATATTAGTACTACTTGTTGGTTTTTCACCTTCATGCCACTTTTTTATGTTTTCGGGTGATGCTTCCGTTAAATCTGGATGAGAAACTGATATTGTGTCTTCATCCACCCAATCTGCAGATAAGATTGGCCATTTATAGTTGAGAATATCTTTATCGTTCGTCTCGTTAGCCATTGGTACTAGTTCCCATTCTTCCAGGTCAATAACAGCTATATTCGAGTATGGGGAAGCAGTTTCAAGTTTTCTGTTAAAGCGCAATAATATTTTTGTGTTATCTGGTGAAACTTTTGCCTGAATGTATTTTGCTAAATCAGCAACTAAATATGCCTGATTGTCCATTGTCTGATCAAGTAACAAGTAGGAGCATAATTCATCCCGACAGGAAAATTCAAGTAAGTAAAGATTTTTATCAGTAGCACTTATTCGAAACATATTCATTTTATCTAGTGCTTGCTGGCGGCTTTGGGTAGCCTGTAAATATGCATCCAAGATTGGAACCATTTCCAAGTTGATCATAATTTCTTCTTCAGGAAGGGTGAACTCAATATACTGATCAACTTCCTCATCATCATTTTGTTCTTCAACAAACTCAGGATCTTGGTTAGGGTCAACTAATTTCGTATCTTTCTTTACAATTACCGGCTCTTCACTGCAAGCAGCCAATAGTAAAAACACTCCTAGACATAACAATCGCATAGACATTGTAAAAACCCCCACATTCAGCTTATATCTAATTATACATTAAAGAAAACCTTTTTGTAGGTCAAAAACTTTAATAAGAAATCTGGATTCTCGTTAATGCAATTTCTGAGTTATGTTGTCTGAATGCCTTTTGGCAAAATACCTTTAGTATACGACACCTTTAACTATAAGAATGTGTTCTAATATGAATGAAAAAAACACCACTCGTAAGTGATGTTTTTAGTGGTCATGTCTGTTTTTGATGAAGCTTATTTTAGAATAATTGGAATACATAATTGACTAGGAACCATAAAATCCCAAAGAATATGATTAAATATGTTACGTATTTAATTACAGCAACTCCAACTTTACTGGAGTCGGACTTTTTTTCTACACGTTCTACTTCTACGTCTTTATGCTCATCCACACTTAGCACTTCCTTTCAATCACGATTTAATAATCATTATGATTATTTCTGGGGTGTTGGTAATCAAATACCCAGTAGCCAGAACACTAAAACATTTATTATATTTGGCCCATTTCATAAGTTTTTTGTCTTTTGATCTTCGAAGTTGATATAAAATGCAAACTAACCTGCTGGAATAATCTTTATAAACTCTTGTCCCGCCGTCCGGGGTCGCTACGGGCGGATGCTTTCCGCGGGCAACGCTTCAGCTTCCTCGGAAGCAAAAAACGCTTCCTGCGGGATCTTCAGCTGTTGCTATTCCCGCAGGAGTCACCGCCCTCTGCTCACCCGGACTAGTGTAGTGCTGTCACACATTTATTCTATAGCGATTCTTACTCCAGTCAACAGCGAAGTGTATTTCCGGAGCGGTAAAATAGCACTCAAACTTGTTAAAAATTAGTTCGCATTTTTTATCAACTGCGTTATGATTTCATTACTTTGGGTAAAGCATCAATCTTTTAGAAATCTGTCATTTAAAATCATGTGCGGAAATATCAATTTTGGGCCAGATTTGTTACACTGATGGTAATGATTAGAAATGGAAGGTTTGATCATAATGGTAGAAATGCGAAAACCAATTCCTGTACAAGAAGCAGTTGAACACGTATGGAGTCATCGTCAACAGGGTTGTACAGAATATGTTTCAATAAATGATTGTGATAATAGAAGTCTTGGGGAAATCATTGTAGCGAACCATGCGGTTCCGCCATTTAGTAAGTCACCGTATGACGGTTTTGCCTTTAGCGCTAAAGATACTCTCCAAGCCGGTTTAGAAAATCCAGTAGAATTTGAGGTTGTGGAACATATTGGTGCAGGCCAAGTTCCAACAATTCAATTAGAGCAAGGTCAAGCAACGCGAATTATGACAGGAGCAAAGATTCCAGAGGGTGCGGATTGTGTTGCTATGTTTGAGGTTTGTAAGTCTTATGAGAAAGATAATAAGGCCTTCATGTCGATTAAACGAACAATGAAGGCTGGTCAAAATATAATCGAAGCAGGATCCGAGGTAACAGAAGGTGAAAAGCTTATTGAACGGGGAACCCTAATAAATCCTGGTGTTAAAGCATTATTGGCTACCTTTGGATATAGTGAAGTGAAAGTGGCAAAGAAACCTGTAGTAGGGGTGATTGCAACTGGTACTGAATTGCTTGATGTTGATGAAGCATTAAAGCCAGGAAAAATTCGCAACTCCAATGCGTATATGATTGAATCACAGATATTAAGAGCAGGAGCTGAATATAAATACTTTGGAAAGCTTGCAGATGAGTTTGAACCTAGTTATCAGACGATTAAACAGGCTATGGAAGAAGTAGATATTTTAATTACAACAGGAGGTGTCTCTGTAGGTGATTTTGATTTAATGCCAGCCATATATGAGAAACTTGGAGCAAGTGTGCTTTTCAATAAAGTGGCGATGCGGCCTGGGAGTGTAACAACTGTTGCATCTAGTGGAGACAAATTGCTATTTGGCTTATCTGGAAATCCATCAGCATGTTATGTGGGCTTTGAGTTATTTGCAAGACCAATTATACAACATAGCTTATTTAGCCAGAAACCTTATTTGAAGCGCATTAAAGGGACATTAGCGGATGACTTTCCAAAGCCGAACCCATTTACACGATTTGTTCGAAATTATATAACTTTTGAAAATGGCAAAGTGAATGTGAGACTGGCTGGAATGGATAAATCTAATGTTGTAACGTCATTAGCAAACACAACTGGATTAATGATATTACCTGGAGGCACACGTGGTTTTAAATCAGGTGATGAAATAGAATTATTGCTATTAAATGATAGTGAGGGTCAACTGGAATTTTAGTTACTAAAAAGGAGCGGTTACTATGCCAAATCAAGTAGAACCAATAAAGGATCATTTCGGTAGAGCATTGAAGGACCTTCGTATTTCTGTAATTGATAAATGCAACTTTCGCTGTACATATTGCATGCCAAAAGAAATATTCGGCGAGGATCATGTGTTTTTATCAGAAAGTGAGTTACTCAGCTTTGAAGAAATTGTTCGATTAGCAAAGACATTTGCGAAGTTAGGTGTGGAAAAAATTCGTATCACAGGTGGCGAACCACTTATGCGCAGAAACCTGGATGAATTGATTGCACAATTAACAGTGATTCCCGGAATTAAAGATATTGCGCTCACAACAAACGCTGTTTTTTTACCGAAAACTGCTACAAAATTAAAAGACGCTGGACTAAAGCGTGTTAATATTAGTCTTGATGCTATCGAGGACGAGGTTTTCAAGCAAATCAACGGTAAAGGTGTAGTAGCGCGTCCTGTGTTAAAAGGAATTGAGGCAGCGCAGAAAGCTGGTCTGGAAGTTAAGATTAATATGGTGGCCAAAAAAGGGATGAATGAAAGCCAGATTCTTCCGATGGCACGGTATTTTAAAGGAACTAATGTCATTTTACGTTATATTGAATTTATGGATGTTGGTAATCATAATGGATGGGACTTTAAAAGTGTTATAACCAAAAAGCAAATTATTGAGATGATTGATAAAGAAATGCCAATTGAACCTGCAGAAGAGAATTACTATGGAGAGGTAGCCTCAAGATATCGCTATAAGGATGGCGGGGGAGAGATAGGAGTTATTTCCTCCGTTTCCGATTCTTTTTGTGGAACATGCACCCGGATTCGTTTGTCAGCTGACGGTAAGCTGTATACCTGTCTTTTTGCGTCAAGTGGTTTTGATATTCGAGAAAAGATACGAAATGAATTAACTGATGAACAGCTTGAAGAAGAAGTGACAGGTTTATGGTGGAATAGAAAAGATCGTTATTCTGAAGAACGGTCTGAGCAAAAAAATAATAATCGTAAAAAAATCGAAATGTCTTATATTGGTGGTTAGAAGGGGGAAGCGGATAAATGAAAACTTTCAAACTTGCATCACTGGAAATCCTCGATAGCCAGGATTCAAGTATGGTTCAGCAGTCTTTTCCTATATTGGATGGACTTGTTATAAACCGAGAGGATGAACAAAACCGCTGGATAATAGAGGCATATCTTCTCCATAAGTATTATAGTTTTTTTCAGGAATTGAAAGATAAGCAGGAAGAAGTGTTAGTTCAGGTGAAGATTACCAAAGAGAGTAATGAGCCTGCAACACTTATTACTAGTCTTATTGGTATTAATGAAATAGGGGCACATATGAATATCCTATTTAAAGGGACTATTGTGGATCAACGAAAAAGTATTGTGGAGGAGAAGTTGAAGTCACTAATTGATCAAGGGTACAGTGGTGATGAACTATTAATAAAATTTAAGGACGATTTATAAAAAGGTTAGATTGAGAAATCTGACCTTTCCCTTTGGCATTTGGCAGTTAAGAAACCACCATGGCTGCCGAATGGGCAACCACCATCTATCATGAAAATTATTTTTCATATAGCAAATTTGAGGTATAGCGGACACCAGAGACCTTATTTAGCAGAAATTCACGAAAATATTGGTGTTTGTGGACATTAGGGACCTTATTTCACACGAATACAGTTAAATAACCATGATATATTTAAAATAAGGGCTTCTGTGTCCGGATAATATCGAAAATATTACTTTTATATTGAAATAGCGTCTCCTGTGTCCGCTAAAATCAAGTTAGAGAGTTATTTTCATACAAAATCCTTTCCTACTGCATAAGTGCAACTAAGGCTTATCTATATTAAGGCTCGGCGATAAGCCTATTTTTCTATCCGTTTGCTTACCAGAATTATAATTATTAAGATTCAACAAAATAAAACGGAAAATGTCGAAATTGAAAGCAAATATTTCACTATACTGCTATAATGTTATTAAGATTTTTGTTTATTGACCGATATAACTAATGAAGGCTACTAAGGAGCAACGCTATGTTTTACAATAACCCAATTTTTCGCTGGATAAATAAACTATCACCAGTACAGCTCATTCTATTATTTTACTTAATCGCTGTGATTATTTCTACCATAATGTTAGCGTTGCCAGTTGCTCATCAAGATGGGGTTAACATACCATTTATAGATGTGATATTTACTGCAGTAAGCGCCATCAGTGTGACGGGACTTAGTACAATTACAATTGCAGAAACTTTCAGTACAACTGGTTTTTTCATCATAGCCATAATACTTCAGCTTGGTGGCGTAGGTGTAATGGCCGTTGGAACATTTATTTGGTTATTAATTGGTAAAAAAATTGGGTTACGCGAACGCCGATTAATCATGACAGACCAAAACCAAACCACATTTGGTGGCCTTGTTCGGCTAATTAAGCAAATTGTGCTGGTGATTCTAACAATAGAGTTTATTGGCTTTATTATATTGGGAACTCATTTCCTCCAATATTTTCCTACAGCAAAAGAAGCATACATGCAGGGTTTTTTTGGGGCAATTAGTGCGACAACTAATGGTGGATTTGATATAACGGGTCAATCGTTAATTCCTTTCAAGGATGATTACTTTGTCCAATTTATTAATATGTTACTGATTATTTTCGGAGCAATCGGTTACCCTGTCTTAATTGAAGTAAAGGAGTATATGTTTGCGAACTCAGAGGAACGCCAACACTTGCGATTCACATTATTTACGAAAGTAACAACATTAACCTTTTTGGTGTTAATCGTTGTTGGAACTGTTTTTATTATGCTTCTGGATATGGGTAATTTTTTCTCGGATAAATCATGGCACGAAATCTTTTTTTATTCCTTGTTTCAATCTGTAACAACCCGAAGTGGCGGACTTTCAACAATGGATGTCAGTCAATTAACTGAATCAAACCACTTTTTTATGTCATTTTTAATGTTCATCGGTGCATCTCCAAGTAGTGCTGGTGGAGGTATTCGTACAACGACGTTCGCACTGGTTATCATATTTATGATTACATATGCGAGAGGCGGAGGAAGTATTCGGATTTTCAGACGAGAGGTTTATGACGACGACTTACTTAAAGCGGTAACGGTAACACTTATGGCTGGAATCTTTGTATTTATCTCTGTCCTGGTTGTGTCTATTGTTGAACCATTCCGATTATCAGAGATTTTATTTGAGGTTACATCTGCTTTCGGTACAGTTGGTTTGTCACTTGGAATTACAAGTGAACTCTCGACATTAAGCAAGGTTGTTATGATGATTTTAATGTTTATTGGAAGAGTTGGTATTATTACCTTTTTATTTATGTTTAAAAATAGCAAGAAAAGCGGAAAGTATCATTATCCAAAGGAAAAAATGATAATTGGGTAAAATGCAGAGGCTACTGGGAGTGGATTTCCATGTCAAAGGAAGATGTATTACCAATACATAATCAAGTTTTTGAAAGTTTAAAGGAGGCTCTTCTTTTTGTTCGAAAAAACGGAGTAATTATAAAAGGTAATGAAGCTGCTCATTCGTTATTAAAAATGGAAGAGTATACATCTGTTTTTGATTATTTGGACTTTAACCTGCTTACAGAAAATGATGAAAGCCATCTCTTGATGGAACAAAAGAATAATAATGGAAAGCTTATCGAAGTTAAATCAATACGAGTTAATGATAATTCGTATTGTCTGATAATGAGTGATTTACCTATTCATGATAAAACAGATGAAGTAAAGAAGTATATTAATCACTTAATTCATGCTAGTGCTGAGGGTATGGTAATGTATGATAATGAAGTCATAATTGATTGTGATCAAATCTTTGCCAATATGTTTGATTATTCTGAAGATGAAATCAAAAATATGAAAATATCTGAATTAATGGATGCAAACAGCACCTGTAAATTGGCTGAAATCATCCATAACGATCCTAATAAGCCCTATGAGTTAACGGGTATTAAAAGGGATGGCACAACATTTTACATGGAATTTATGGAACACCCGTATAATAATCTAGGTAACATTATCCGCGTTGCAATCATTAAGGATATAACAGATAGAATAGAAAATGAAAAACGAATCGAATTTATGGCATATTATGATGAGCTAACTGATTTACCAAACAGAAATTTCTTCTATAAAGTATTAGGAGAAGCGATTAAAGAAGCTGAATCTGATGATGAGATGCTGGCTGTATACTTTATTGACGTAAATTACTTCAAGGAGATAAATGATACATTAGGATACTCTTTTGGTGATCAATTACTAATGGCTTGCAGTAATCGGTTTAAAGCATTCTTAAAGACAGATACATTTATTGCCAGAATGGGTGGTGATGAATTCCTTATTTTACAGCGACATACCAAGGGTGAAGAAGCTGCTATTGATTTTGCAAAGCGTCTGATTAATGAGTTTGAAAAGCCAATTAAAATTGATGGTTACGAAATGTTTTTATCCATTAGTATCGGAATTAGTATGTATCCTAAAAATGGAGAAACACCTAATGATTTAATTAAACACGCCGATTCAGCAATGTATGTCATTAAGGAAAAGCATCATAATAATTATAATGTTTTTGAATCCTCTATTTCAGAGAATTTTAAAGCAATGCTTACAATGGAAAGTGAATTAAGGGAAGCTTTAAAAGAAGGACATTTTGAACTGCATTATCAGCCACAAAAGAACCTTAATACTGGAAAGATTATTGGTATGGAAGCATTACTCCGCTGGAATCATCCTGTAAAAGCATATATACCTCCAGACGAATTCATTTCGCTAGCTGAGAAAACCGGACTTATTATTGATATTGGAGACTGGGTCTTAAGAGAAGCATGTAAACAAAATAAGATATGGCAGGACAACGGATATAATCCTGTAATAGTAAGTGTTAATTTATCTGCAAAGCAGTTTCACCAAAAAGGTTTAGTAGAAAAGATAGAGAAGATTCTGCATGATACTGGTCTCGATCCGTCCTATCTGGAACTTGAAATAACGGAAAGTATGGCGATGACAAATGAAGATTATATATTAGAAACAATTCAACGTTTACGTACACTTGGTGTGTTGGTTTCGATAGACGATTTCGGCACGGGGTATTCTTCACTAAAATATTTAAGCTTATTTCCAATAACCAAGCTTAAAATTGATAAAATGTTCATGAATGAAAATCAAAAACAAAATCAGGCGATTGTGAAATCAATTATTCACATGTCGCACTCCCTGGATATGAAAGTTATCGCAGAAGGAGTAGAAACTATTGACCAGCTTAACTTCCTGGAAGGGGAGAAGTGTGACGAGATGCAAGGATTTTACTTTAGCAAACCATTGCCTCCTGATAAATTAACGAAATTGTTCAAGACAGTAGGGTAAACAATTAAAATAGGCAAAAAGCTTGTGCTAGGAATAGCACAAGCTTTTTTTAATAATAGAAAGTTGCACCTACGATAATAAGCAGGATAAAAAGCACAACGATTAGCGCGAAATTGTTACCGTATCCTTGGTATCCACCATAACCACCCATTCATTATCACCTCCTACGTGCTACACTTACACTATATGACAAATGCAGTGAAACCGTATGGACGTTTGACTAATTAAAATAACAGCAATGCGTGTTTGAACTATTCAACAAGGGTTTTTGACAAGTTTAAAATTTTTAATTGATCATTTTCTTTTCCAATGGTAAGTACATATTTAAAGACTTCTTTTTTTGTTTCTTCTTTATTCTGTAAGTTTGTTTCCACAGTCACATTAACGGTTGTTTCAACTTGGTCGTTCTGGATAATCTTGCTGGAAAAATCAGAGTACTGCAAGTCAACAATGTGGATATAACGCTCCCGGAAATCTGAATAGGAGTTTTCAGATTGCATCGAACTTCCCAGCAAAGTGTACGCACCTACGTAATCTCTTATAATAATACTTTCAAAAAAGTAATCGATGATGTATTCAGCATTTTCTTTTAGCTCTTTAGGCTTTGTATTGCTGCCGATTTCGGAAGTATTAGCAAAGTCCAACTGATTATTTTGTGCTTCGTTCGACCACTTCGTAACTTTTTCAATGACCTCATTTATCGGAATACTAAATCCAATTGTCCCATCCTCAGTCCCTACGGAATTAATTCCAATAACTTTACCGGTTTCTCTGTTTATTAGTGGGCCGCCACTATTACCATGTGTTATCTGTGCCGATATTTGATAGACATTTTCATAATTAAATCCGTCAACTGAAAAATTCCGTTCTGTACCAGATATTATTCCCAATGTTACCGTATTCTGAAATCCGTGCGGGCTGCCAAGTGCTATAACCTCATCGCCCATTTCAGCTTGCACTTCCTTTTCAACTGTTAAGGAGTTTTGACCAGCAAGCTGTGGAACACGGATAACAGCAATATCTGTATCTTCGCCCATTCCAACTACTGCAGCAGGATAAGCACGAGCATTTGCCGTTCTAACATATATTACATCAGCATCTCTTACAACGTGTGCATTCGTAATAATATCGCCTTTATTGTTATATAAGAATCCCGATCCAGTGATTGTATTGAATTCATTTTGTCCTTCAATTTGTACAACACTTTTCTCGGATTCATGGATAATTGTTTTTAAATCAATACTCCCGGAGCTTGACTCAACTTTATTAATAACAGGATTGTTTACAGCTACGTTCTGCATACCCCATTGGTTATGAATGTAAAACATTAGGGCGGCACCGATTATAACGACAGCCACTGATGCTATTAATGGTTTAATTTGCAATTTATGCATGTGTTCACCTCGTAAAAAATAAATATTACTGATTGGTATACCATTTTATCTTGTCTACTTTAATATCAATATTTTTTCCTTCCTGATCAATATCGAAATGGGTGAATTCAAATTCACCAACTTCATCGGGATATAATGTTTCTGGATATACATATACTTTATTTGATAGAAATTCGCTTCCTGATTTGGATGACAATGCATATTCGACCAGTATTGTATTAATTGGAATTGTTGCAACACTTTTCACTTTCCCTTTCACAACCAATTTCCCTTGTTCATTATTTTCAACGTTTACTGAAACAAGCTCAATCGCATCATTTTCATTTAATTTTCTTTCTTCTTCTGCAGAGCTTATCGCTTGCTCGATTCGTTGACGTTGGGCTGTTTCGAAGGCCGTCTTTTCTTTATCAATTGTTGTTTTCAAGCTTTGCAGTTTTCCTGAATTTGGAGCATATTTTAAACCGTCTTCAACTATTACAATCGCATTTGAAAATTGTTTTTCATTCAGTTGTTCACTTGCTTTTGAAAAGGTATAGTCTATGATTTGATTTCGAATGCCAGTAGTAATTTCTTCTGCTTCGTCGTGTTTGATCGACTCGGCTTCCCACAGCAGTGTTTTCATGTCATCAATGCTTGGGTCCTGATTTAACTTATGTCTAAGCTCTTCCAGCTTTATTGAATTACGTTTTGATGTAAGTTTATTTATTAGTTGGGTAACAGCATTGCCGTTATAATTGCTTAAGGAATTCTCGGCATCGTTTATGATAGATAGCGCTTTTTGAAATTCTTGTTTTTGTAAATAGTCATTCGCTTTCTCTATACTGGCTTGAATTTTCAGGGCTTCCTTTACATAATTTAATGCAATAGTTGCTTGCGTAAATTCTTTATTATTTTCAAGCGCAGAATTAAGTAACTCTTTTGCTTCTTCATACTTGCCATCCATAACGTTTTCTTCCGCCTTATTATATAAGTCGCTTGCTTCGGCAGTTTGGTTTTGCAGGAATATATAATAAATGCCTGCAGATAAGATGACAATGGCTAACATTGAGACAGGGATATACCAGTACTTATTAAATGATTTATGGTTGCTAAGTCGTTCGTCTGTATCTTCTGGCAGTTGTTTACCACATTTTATACAATATAACTCATTTTCTTTTACTTTTGTGCCACAATAAGGACAGTGGTGCATAACAAAACCTACTTTCATTTTACTAAGGCCCGTACTAGGCAACTAAGATAGGGTATTCTTTCCTATTGAATCAAATGAGGCTATCACCATTAGAGCTTGGAAAAAAGCCAAGTTTCTAATATTTCTTTTCTATTTTATCATATTTTTGCTTTATTTAGGGAAGGGAAATTGATATGATAGGAGAAGGAAAATGATAATATAAATTAGATTATTCGATTGTACATATATTCAATAGAGGAGGTACAACATATGGAACTATGGGAAACAGCTTTTGGTATCATTTGTTTTGGATTAGTTGCGTTAAATATAGGTTACTGCATATTTGATAATGAATAATACTCCAATATTAAAAAACTTTGCTTTTGTAAAAGGGATTCTTATGTAAGCGTATCTTGCTTTCTTAGAATCCCTTATATTTTGGAGTGTGAGTCTTTATTAGACCTGCAGCAAGAATACATGGAAAAAATTGTAATTGGTTCAACAACAGGGGAGAAATGTATGATTTCTAATGCTATTAGCATTGTTCCTTTTCAAGACTAAACCCGTTACTTTTAGAAACAATTATGCAATCGGCCGCCATGTTGGTTTCTTAACTACTAAAAAAGGGCCAGACAATTTTGATGCCCGGCCCTCTTCTTCATTTTGTCATAGCCCATTCTTCAAATGGGAAGATGATAATTTCTGATTTACCTATAATATTATCTTCATTAACAAACCCTAAGCCATTTCTGCTATCTTTACTTACGATTCGATTATCTCCCATAACATAATAGCTGTTTTCCGGTACGTTAATAGGACCAATTTCTCCGGTATTGTTCTGAGCATCTTTATTTATAAATGGTTGTCCATATTTTTCGCCATTAATGTATAATGTATGATTCTCTACTTTAATAGTTTCGCCAGGCATTGCGATAATTCGCTTGACGTAATTTTTGAGTGGTCTTTCGATAATAACGATGTCACCGCGTTGAGGTTTATCAAATAGATAGGTGAACTTATTGAAAAGTACCGTTTCTCCATCTTCAAGAGTTGGTTCCATACTCTCCCCGTCCACAATTGATGTTGCAAATACGAATGATCTAAGGCAAAAGGCGAGAATTACTGCTATTAATATAGCTTTTCCCCATTCCAGCCATTCATTTTTCTTTTTTGGTTTAGTCAAAGAAGACATCCTTTCTTAACCCGTACATTCGTGAATAAAGTAATAGAATTTCACTTGAGATAAGCCATACCTTAATTGTTTTTCTTTTTTTGTTTAGCAATTTCTTTAAGTTCTTTTATCATGTTTTTCTTGTATTCGTCATCCGTATTTAGATGTAAACCTACCTCAGAAGAATGGTGGAAGTTTTTAATCCAGATGATCCTGCCTGATGCGTGAAAAGAATGAGACTTAAGGCTAAAGGAAAGGTTTATTTTCGTATCCTTTTTCAAATCTATTACATTCTTACAGTTAATCTTAGCTCCTTCATTACTTACATCAAGAATTTGAACATTGGTAGTTACTGTACTGTTTTCTTCTCTTTTGGTCATTTTTCCCTCGATTGGCTGATTAAACACGAAGCGATACGATTCATTTCTTTTGTAATACATCGAAATCCTCCTACAGTATAGTATCCACATTTCTAAAATATCATGTTTAGTACAGATAGAATAGGCTTTTCAATTAATAAGGCAGAAACTTGTCAATATTTGTGAACCTGTGCTAAAGTTAAGTAAGCAATTACAAAAGGAGGTACTATATAAATTAATATGTGCACTACAGAAAAGCTTCTGGAAAGAATAGAATTCCTACGTAAAAAAATGACTGATGTTGCTTTTGAAAAAGGGTTTACAAGTATTGAATCAATTACCATCAGTCAAGAATTAGACAGGCTATTAAACCTTTTCGATGATTTAAAGCAAACTGACAACCAGGAAAGCATAGATTAGCTTGGAACTGTATTAAAATAATGTTTCCTTCTGTAAAAAAGCCTCAAGACGGTCAAGTCCAAGTTTGATTGTTTCGATATCATATGCATAAGAAAGACGCATATAACCTTCACCTAAGGAAGAGAAAGAATCCCCTGGAACCAAAGCAATTTTACCATCTCGAACTAAATTAACTCCCAACTGAAATGATGATAATTTATCTTCTATAGGAAATTTAGGAAAAAAATAGAATGCTCCATCTGGTTTGTTAACCTGGAGACCCATATTCGTTAACCGATTATATACATAATCACGTCTCTTCTTATACTCATTGCGCATTTTAGAAGGATCATTCAATCCGTTTGTTAACGCTTCTAATGCCGCATATTGGCTAATGGATGCTGCGCAGGAGACATTGTACTGGTGAACTTTAAGCATGTGTTTTGTCAGCCAGGCTGGTGCTAGAGTATATCCAATTCGAAACCCAGTCATAGCATGTGATTTAGAAACTCCATTAATGACTATCGTTCTATCCTTAACCTCGTTAAACGCCGCGATTGATGTATGTTTCCAATCATAAACAAGCTCACTGTATATTTCATCTGCTAAAATAAATATATTTTTATGCTGTAAAATTGAAACCAGTTCTTGTAATTCACTCTTAGTGAACGAAGCCCCTGTTGGATTGGAAGGATAGGGGAGCACGACACATTTTGTTTTACTTGTAATATGTTTATCCAGGTTGTCTTTTGTAAGTTTAAAATCATCATTGGTTGTATCTGCGTAAACAACATCTGCCCCAGCCAATTTTATAAGTGGTTCATATCCGGGATATATTGGTGCAGGCAGAATCACTTCATCTCCTTGAGATAAAATACTGCGAAATGTTATATCAATAGCTTGTGATGCACCTGTTGTTACAATTACTTCTTTATCCGGGTCATAATTAACGCCATAGTTATTCCCATAGAACCTTGAAATGGCAGTTCGCAATTCGATTATTCCTGCATTGTGAGTATACATTGTCTTATTATGATCAAGCGCAATTTTTGCAGCTTCTTTAACGTGTTCTGGTGTATTAAAATCAGGTTGTCCTATTGTTAAAGATGTCACATTTTTTTCATCAGACACCATGTTGAAAAACTTTCGAATCCCCGATATTTCAATATCTTTTATAGAATTATTAAGATTTGGTCGCATTAGTAAACCTCCAGTGTAAAAAAATTCATAAAATGTTCAAATAATTTTGATTTGTTGTACAACATATAGGGTATAATATATAATGAGCAGTTATAAAGGAGTGTGAAATTATGCGCCCAATAAAATACCAAAATTTTGAAGACCTAGTTCAGCAAAACAAGCAAGAGCTATTAAGAGACGAGAATGAGTTAGAACAAATTGAACTTCGTCTGGAAAAGAAGCAATCAGATATAAAGTCCAGTAAACTAGAACGCTTTTCTTCCTAATTATCAATAGATAGAAATGAAAAGCTTATGATTTGATCACTTATCCATTGGTCAATTTTTCTATTGATAATCATAACATAGGTTGATAGGCAGAAACTATCTTTAGAACCCTAAAAACAGGGGCGCATTTAACAAAATGCTGCCCCTGTTTTATTATGCAGTTTATGAAGTTAAATATTTTGGGTTCTAGGAAACTAAATAGGATTCATAAAATCCTTTAACAAACGCCACTGTTATAGGTTTTTAAAAAGTACATTGTTTTCTAAATGAACATGCTGGAATGTATTTTCTTCCATTTCTGCTAATCGTGCATATGTTATCCGGTAAGAACTGCATGCATCTGCTGGTGGTTCAAATCCGTTGGTAATCTCCCGCATGCGTTTTAGAATATTTCCTGATGCTTCATGTTCGTCTTCAAGGCCTCCGTTAGCCTCATGGATATGATTCAGAAGTTTTTCGCTAGGATTTTTTTGATAATCTTTTATCAAAGGAAATACTTCGCCTTCTTCTTTAATCATATGTTCTTCCATATCTATCTTAAACTCGTTATATAGGCGATGCAATTCTTTTAGATGTGGGTGGTTTGTGCCATGCACACGGAAAATCTTAGTGACAAATTGTCCTAAAGCAGGGAGCTCTTCATTTAGATATGCGTGATGTGTGTGAACAACGTGATCAATTAATTCAGCAGGTGGGATGGCATCCCAATCAACTACTTCATGATCTTCTTGTTTCCAGCTATCAAAAGCACTGTTAAGTTCTCCTAATACCACTGTTTTATCTATTTCTTTTTCCTTAAAAACATCCCCAAGTGGACGATCTCCACCACAGCAAAAATCGATTCGACGCTCTTTAAACAAATCACTAGCCTTTGGAAATACCTTTACAATTTCAGCCGGTGTATGCTCAGTAGTAAATTGACTCATTACTATTACCTCCTATTAGTGAACTTACTTAGATAATAGTGGATTTATTGGTTGTATGTCGTGATTGATATCACTTAATTAGGATTTTTTAATTTAGGGCTGGAATAGGCTTGTATTAAGATTACCGCACCGATTATGCATGCCATTCCGATCATTTGTATAAAGGAAAAGGTTTCATGAAAAATGAATATCCCAATTAATGTTGCAACAACAGGCTCGACTGTCGTTAGTATAGACGCTTTGGAAGCTTCTGTGTTGTTTAACCCGTGCGTGTAAATAATGTAGGCAAATGCTGTCGGGAGGAAACCTAATCCGAATGCATAAAATAATACCGAAGGGTCCAGTAGCATATGGAACTTTTCCTGATAAGGGAAAAATGGCAATAATGTGACAGCAGCAACAATAAATGTATAGGTGGTAATACTTAGACTCGAGTATTTTTTTAATGCAAATTTACTGAAAATACTATATAGGGCATACCCAATACCTGAGCCTAATCCAAATAGAATACTGGTCAGTTGAAAAGTCGCTAGATTCAAGGGTATTAATCCGACAACAAGCGCTGTTCCCATTAGTGTAATTAAAATCGCAATGATTTTCAGCCGTGTCAGGGCTTCCTTGAAAAGAAAAAAAGATAAAAGTGTAACGAATGCCGGCGCAGTATATAGCAAAGCTGTCGCAACAGGAATTGTCGATAGCTCAATTGCCGTAAACATACAGTAATTGAAAAAGATGATGCTGAAAATCCCGGTACCGATAAAATATTTAATATCACGTATAGAGTTTAGTTTTAGCTTCTTTGGTGAACTAATAATTAAGTAGATGACTAGTATAATAGCCGCAGACCATGCTCGAAGTGTAACAACTTCCATTGGTGTGAATCCGTACGAATATAAATTTTTCACATACCACCCAATTGTACCCCAGAGGGCAGCACCTAAAATAATATAGATAAAAGCTCTGTTCATAGCAGAATCTCCCTTTACCATTCAATAATAGCAATTATATCAGATTAGTATGCTTTGTATATTCCTAAAGCAAATTGTTTATATTGAATAATAAAACTTTGGAAAGTAGTTGAAATAAATGGTTGGGAGTTTCGTTACAGAAAACATCAATAATCTTTTACCAGTAGGAATTAAAGTAGAGTATTTCTATATATTTATTGGAATTATCATAATCTATTTAATGGTGCATCCACTTATGAAATGGGTGATTTCGTTGCAATCCATTAAATTATTGGCTTACATCATGAGTAGTTTGGCTTTTCTGGTGTTATTTCTATTAGGTATAATTTTAACTACAGTTCTTAATTTAACACTACTGGCTATGACGTTGCAGTGTCTTGCCATCTTTGGCGGATGCCTTATTGTCATTCATGCTTTTCAGTATCTATTTAGAAAAAACAAAAGCATATAAAAGAGCATCTGCGGTAAAGTAGCGAGTTCGGATTTTGAGGAGAGCAATAAAAAAACACGTTCTTATTACGTTGAATTATTCCATTCGGAATGTGTATCCGATAAACAGTCGAAGTGGATCCTCATTCCGCGAGCGTCCGAGCAAGGGCGTACAATTTGGCAGGTGATACTCCTGCTTGGTAAGACTTCAGCCAAGTCGCCAATATCGAGTCTTGGGCTACCTGCAGAGATGCAGGGTGCTAAGCGTAGACAGGGAGGTTAATAGGCCTGAAAGTGATAGAGCCTCGAAATGGGATACATCGGGAAGGTTGACGGTGTGCGGAAACTGGAAAACAACATTCCATGTAGCGTGAAAATGGCGAGCTAGGTGGAACTTCCCCAGGGTCAGTGAGCCAGGCATGTTAACAGTAGATTGTACGGCAACTCGGGAGACCCTGTTAGCTCTTTTGTGGCAAGTACTATGACAGGAACAGCACAAGAGTATGTCGAAGCGACCGATTAAAAGGGAGTTAGGCAGATGGCTGCAGGGAGTCGGATGATTCCATAGTACTGACGATACTGGTGTAATGCCAGCGGAGGGAAGGGAATCACATGACATCAATCTTGGTAAGGAAACAGATGCTACACGCAGAGGTGGGGAAAACAGATGATAACGAAATTAGCAAGAATAGCGGAAATTGCAAAGACGAAACCTAAGGAACGATTCACCTCTCTAGT
>JBDNGJ010000004.1:0-1310 GCA_041689365.1 Virgibacillus sp. | reverse complement strand
ACTAGACACCGAATCTATCAAACTGGATGGAGACAAGCTGCTAGGCTTGGACGAGCAATTAAAAGGACTGAAAGAATCAGACGCTTATTTGTTTGGAGAAGCTGATAAGTTAGGTGGACGTGATCCGCATGTAGGTGATCCGAATAAGCAACCGCAACAAGTGACAAAAGAGCAATTTCAAAAAATGGGGTACAAAGAGCGAGCAGACATGGCAAACAATGACCCCGATTTATACAATCAATTGACAAAAGGAGAATGATTTAAATGGCAGTAGGACCAACATATTTAACTAATTTAGTAAATCCAGAGGTAATGGCAGATATGATTCAAGCGGAATTACCAAACCTTATCCGTTTTTCACCACTTGCGGAGGTAGACAACACTCTTTCTGGACGCCCAGGTAGCGTTTTAACAGCTCCGTCGTGGGTTTACAGCGGCGATGCTTCGGACATTGCAGAAGGCGCGGCAATCCCGTTAGACCAAATGAGCACTTCTCAAGTTGAATTCACTATCAAAAAAGCCGGTAAAGGTGTGGAAATTTCAGACGAAGCAGTCCTTTCCGGTTACGGAGACCCTGTTGGTGAAGCTAACCGTCAAATGGGTCTAGCTATTGCGAATAAAGTTGATAACGATGCGCTGACAGAATTAAGCGGTGCTACACAGACTTACGCAACCGCAGCAGGTGGTTCACTAACGGTATCGGAATTAGATTCAGCACAACAAGTATTCGGTGACGAGGAACTAGGGGACATGGTTCTCATTGCTCACCCAAAAGATGCGGCAGTTCTTCGTGCTGATGCAGCCGGACAATGGGCTAGAGCGTCAGAATTAGGCGACACTATTCTTAAAAACGGTACATTTGGCGAAGCATTAGGCGCACAAGTAGTACGTTCTAATAAACTAGCGCAAGGCACAGCTTATCTAGTTAAGCAAGGCGCACTAGGGCTTTATATGAAGCGTGATATTCAAATTGAAGCTGATCGCGACATCGTATCTAAGATGAACGTTATCACAGCAGACCAACACTATGGCGTTCATATCAAAGATAGCTCTAAAATTGTAGCTATTACAGTCACACCATAATAAGAGGGGTTAGCGCCCCTCTATTTTTATAGGAGGTTAGCACATGGGAATGTTGTTAAGGCGACATCGTAAGAAGAAAGAACAACCAAAACAAGAAACTAAGAAAGAACAACCGAAAAAAGAGGCTAAGAAGTAGGTGATCGTATGACCTTAATTGATGAAGTCGCCACTATCGGTCAAATAGATAAATTAAAACATGATGCATATTTAAGCGTGATGGTGCCGTT
>JBDNGJ010000003.1:0-1718 GCA_041689365.1 Virgibacillus sp. | reverse complement strand
ACTAGACACCGAATCTATCAAACTGGATGGAGACAAGCTGCTAGGCTTGGACGAGCAATTAAAAGGACTGAAAGAATCAGACGCTTATTTGTTTGGAGAAGCTGATAAGTTAGGTGGACGTGATCCGCATGTAGGTGATCCTGACAATCCAACAAATTACAAAGGCAAAAACCCATTCAAGAAAGAATCTAGGAATCTAACAGAACAAGCAAGGTTACTGACAGATGAACCAGAGCTTGCCAAAACATTAAAGGCGCAAGCTAATTAAATTGAAAAGGATGATGTATAAATGGCAACACGTATTAGTGACGTAATCGTACCAGAGGTTTTTAACCCGTATATAGTACTAAAAACAAAGGAATTATCAGCATTATACCAATCAGGAATTGTAGGCGATGTAGCCGAATTATCAGGCGCATTAGGCAAAGGCAATCGCTATTTCAACATGCCTTTCTGGAATGACCTGACTGGTGATGACGAATCACTGGAAGATACAGCGGGATGGGCGCTAACGCCTGATAAAATCACATCAGGACAAGATATGGCCACACAGTTGTTTCGTGGTAAAGCGTGGAGTGCGACTGATTTAGCAGCAACTTTATCTGGTGACGATCCAATGGGTACAACTGGTGATCTTGTTGCGGGATATTGGGCGCGACGCATGCAAGCGTCTTTAATCTCTACTTTGAAAGGTGTATTTAACGGTACTCTTGCTTCAAGTCACGTGAATAGCATTGCAGCCGAAGCGTCTGGTAGTGTAACGGATACTACTAAAATATCAGGTGGCGCTATCGTTGATACAATGAGCAAACTAGGTGACGCACATGAAGTGTTAACGGGAATTGTGATGCATTCTGTTGTTTATTTCAATCTTGTGAAGCAGGGATTAGTAGAGGACGTTCGAGATTCGACTGGTAAAGTATTGTACAAATCATATCTTGGCAAACGTATTATTGTTGATGACGGAGTACCAACACCTGCCGGAACAGACGCGACAGCCCCATCTCAGAAGTATGTAACGTACTTGTTTGGGCAACGTGCTATTGGTTCTGCTGATGGTTCCCCGGAGGTTCCGACAGAAACAGATCGTGACACATTAGCTGGTGAGGATATCCTTATCAATCGTAAGCATTTCGTTATGCACCCGCGTGGCGTTAAGTTTACTAATGCTAGCGTAGTTGGTACCGCACCAACGAATGCAGAGCTAGAAACAGTAGGTAACTGGTCTAAAATTTATGAGGACAAACAGATTCGCATGGTGGCGCTCATTACAAATGGCTAGGAGGGGCGCTTATGCCTCTCTTTTATTTTAGGAGGGATTATATGAGTATTTCAGCTTTTCAACGAAGGCGCAAAGAATTATCTAAAAAAGAAGAACCAAAACCAGAACCCAAAAAAGAACAACCGAAAAAGAAATCCAAGAAGGGTGATTCCAATGACAAATAAAATCCTAGTCAAAGATGCGAAGGGAAATAAACGCATCGTACAGGCTTCTATGGTTCCCGAGGGTTTTATCTATGTCGAGGACTACAAAGTACCGAGTAAAGCACCTGTTAAGGCTAAAGCAAAACCGACACCTAAGAAATCAGCAAAGAAAGAACAACCAAAAAAAGAAGCTAAGAAGTAGGTGATTGAATGCCTTTAGTTGATGAAGTCGCCACTATCGGTCAAATAGATAAATTAAAACATGATGCATATTTAAGCGTGATGGTGCCGTT
>JBDNGJ010000002.1:0-21790 GCA_041689365.1 Virgibacillus sp. | reverse complement strand
GGCACGACCTCAGCCTCCTCAGAAGCACAGAACGCTTCTTCCGGGGTCTTCGGAACGCGCTGTTCCCATAGGAGTCTGCGTATTCTGCCTCCACTGGAAGAGGCTTTCTTGATTAGAGGCTGAAGTGTACCCTATGGATAAGAAAATCAAGGCAAAAACAGTCCCAGCGTAGAAAATACACGTAGACTCCTGTGGGAGCTGAGGCCTAGATGAGACTACGCAGCGACGTAGGAGCAAGGAGGCTCATCAGCCGCCCACGGAAAGCGAAGTGTATTTCCGCAGCGGCTTAATAGCACTCAAATTCTTTTAAAAGTAGTTCGCATTTTATACCAAATACATACCCTTGATCCAAGGTCAACTCAAGTAGTGTATCTTCAGCCTTTCTTAATCCTTTAAGGTTTATGCGTTCTTTTTACGCTGCGAAAGTTGAATAAACTCCAATGTAAAGTTAAAAAATAATTTAAGTGCTATAACACCGCTCTGGAAATACATTACGCACACCTTAGGGCAACGCTCAGCAGGTCATCCTTATTTTACGTCGGAGTTTGTATCAATTACGTTATGATTTCAGTACTTTGATAAAGCTTATCGAAAACAGACCAAGCGCTTTTGTTTCTTAACCTTGTCCAAAAAAAATAAGCTTCTGTCAATAGTATTGACAAAAGCTAGTGTCCCCTACTTATCTTTTTTAAAAGTACCAATGACAACTCGAACAAATCCGCCGATAAACCTTGGGAGTTTAATAGTATAAAATTTCATGAGTTCTCCGCCTCCTCTGTATATTAGAAAACTTGACTTTCGCCAAGCTTTATGGAGAAAGCCTTAGGTGCATTTATGCAGGAAGCAAAGTTTCATTCTTCTCTTCCTGGCAAACAAAGCTTACATTGGAATCGTATCTGACAAAGCATCACGACTCTTTATTATTAATAGTATGCCTTCCTTATACGAAAAAGTACCATAATTTGAAAGAAGCTTGTTTGATATACAGAGAGTCGACCCCCACTTGATCGACTGATTTTCCAATGGGTAATAAAACCCAGTCAGTGTCAACCCTTTTACATACTGGGTGTACGGAATAAAAGAGATGTTCGGGTAATTTTTATTTTGAGTAATTTCATAGTTGCCTGGAAAGGTTAATTCAAGCTGATTTTGATTATCAGCAATAACTCCTTGAATATCCCGATCCACTATGGAGTAAAGTAATTGAATATTAATTAAAGCATGATCGAGACGGCCTCCGGTAACACCGAATAAATAAATTTTTTCTGGTTGTAATTCATACGCCTTTGTGAGCGCTATTTCTAAATCAGTTTGATCTTTTTCGGATGGATGAACTTCATATGAGCCAGCATATGCCTGAACAGTTGCTTTTTCTTTATCATTAATAGAATCAAAGTCTCCTACAGCATAATCAAGCCGCAACTTATTCTCTGCTAGGGTTAATGCGCCTCGATCAGCTCCAATCCATACATCAACCACATCCTTATATAACGAAAGATCAGGAAGTAATTCTGTTGGACCGTTCCCCATTATTGCAACATATACCATACTATTATTTCGCCTTCTCAATTGACCTAGTAATCTGATCTATTGCCTGTTGTCGGTTTGCTTGTTTAAATATTGCACTGCCTGCGACTAAAACATCCGCACCTGCATCAGTACATATTTTTGCAGTGTTACTGTTAACACCACCATCAACTTCTATTTCAAAAGAAAGGTTAAATTTATTTCTCCATTCAGCAACTTGTTCAATTTTTTGTACAGCATGATGAATAAATGATTGTCCACCAAATCCAGGGTTCACGGTCATGATCAAAACCATGTCTACTTCATGTAAAATATCCTTCAGCATCTCCACTGGTGTAGCAGGATTCAATACTACACCTGCTTTTACGCCATTATTTTTAATTAATTGTATTGTCCTGTGCAGATGCCTGCTTGCTTCCTGATGAACAGTAATTATTGACGCACCCGTTTGGGCAAACATAGGAATGTACGCATCAGGGTTTTCAATCATTAAGTGTACATCTAACGGTAATTCTGTTTTTGGTCTTATCGCTTCAACTATTAAAGGACCGATTGTTATGTTCGGAACAAAATGACCGTCCATTACATCAACGTGGATATAATCCGCCCCACCTTGTTCAACATCCTGTACTTCGTCCCCAAGCTTTGAAAAGTCAGCTGATAAGATTGAAGGTGCTATTTTTACCATATTCAATACCTCGGCTTTCTTGAAAGAATTTCATTTAAAAAACTTATATAATGCTCATAGCGCATAGCTGAAATCTCACCGGTTTCTACAGCTTGTTTAACAGCACATTTTGGTTCTTTATTATGCAAACAGCCACGAAATTTACAGTAAGGTTTTTGCTCACTAATTTCTGGAAAACATTCATCTAATTCATTTGCTTCAACTTCATTAAAATCCAGTGTACTAAATCCCGGTGTATCAGCTACAAGCCCATCAAAAACTTCTACCAATTCAACATGTCTTGTCGTATGCTTTCCTCTTCCAAGACTTTTAGAAATATCATCTGTCTTTAATTGCAGTAATGGATTAATCGCATTTAAGAAAGAGGATTTTCCTACGCCAGACTGACCGGCAATAACAGATACATTCCTGGAAAAGTAGCTTTCAAAACTGCCCAGTTCATTTATATTGTCTTTAGAAGACAGCAATTCTACCTGATACCCTATCTGTCTGTATTCACTAACATAGTTGTCAATAACTTGCTTTTGTTTTTCAGGGATAATATCCTTCTTGGTAATAAATATGATTGGTTTAATCCCTTTTGATTCGATTAATACCAGAAATCTGTCTAATAACAGTGGACTAAAATCCGGCATAATGGCAGAACTTACAAGAATCGCTTGATCTATATTTGCTACCGGGGGTCTAACGAGCTCATTCTTCCTTGGTTTTACTTCCAGCACGTAGCCCTCGTCAGGGTTATTTTTATCAAACACTACGAAATCACCAACAAGTGGTGTAATGTTTTTTTTGCGAAAAACACCTCTTCCCCTGCATTGGTGCACTTCACCTTCAGACTTCACATAATAAAATCCGCTTATTGCTTTTATAATTCTGCCTTCTGCCATTTACTCACCTTCTACATCTTCATATCGAACTGATTTGTCCTTATAGAGTGTTCCATCACGGTAAACCTTATATTGTGCAATACTATCCGGGTTAATCGTAAGTGTAATGTTATATTCCTTATCTTCCGTTATCATTTCATCTATTTCCACATCCGATATATTCCGATTAGCATCTTCGATATATATTTTAACACTCTGTTTTACTGGCTTCTCCTGGTTTTCTGACCCTTGACTTTCAGGGTTATATGGAACAGTAAATGTTACAGAATGGTTTTTAGGCGGTTTTTCTTCAGCACCTTTTGAAATGAACAATTTGACAGTATCACCTTTATCCATTTCGGTATCAGTTGCAGGGTTCTGCCGAATAACTTCACCCTCGGATGTGGTGTCTGAATAGTCTTCTTCTATATCAGCAGACAGACCCTGGTCTTCTAAGGCAGCTATTGCTTGTTGCTCCGTCATTCCTTCAAAGTTATCCAAAAAAATTGGTCTTGGCCCTTTACTTACGTCGAATCTTACATTTATCTCACTTGGCACAACTTTTGTGCCTGGTGATGGCTGTTGGCCAATAATCTCCCCAGATTTAATATTTTCATCATATTCTTCAGTTTTTTCAATAGTATAGCCTTTAGCCTCTAGTATAGGTTTAAGCTGCTCATAATCTTTTCCAACATAATCATCAAACTCAACTTTTTCTTTACCTTGACTAACAAATATTGTTACGGATGACTCTTCCTTCACTGTACTTCCGTTCTCTGGGTTTGTTTTTATGACAATATCCTCTTCAACATCCTCTGAGTACATTAATTCACGATCGGTTTCCAAGTTGAGATCTCTAAGCTCTGTCAATGCTTCTGCATATTCCATGTCTGTAACATCCGGAATCACAACATCTTTTGGCTGCAGTAAATTAGTAACTATGAAAAAGGCTGCTATACCAAGCCCAAGTAAAACAAATAAAATAATAGAAAAAATAAGCCATTTTTTCTTTCGTTTCCGATTGCCTTTTTTAGAATCGGGTTTATTATCATTATTTGTAAAGGTTTTTGTACTTTGGTTTGCTGAATGGACCATTGTATCATCATGCACATTATCCTGAAGCTGATTATCAGTTATGATAGGAATTGCTTTTGTTTCTTCGCCTGCTTCACTAGGCGGGACATATTTTTCTTCATCAACTTTATTTGGATCCAGTGCAGTTTCTAATCCATCTTCTAAATCGTATACTGTTTCATACCGATGAAATGGATCTTTAGCAGTTGCCTTAAGTACAATATTTTCGACGCTTTGTGGCACATCGGGGTTAAACCTTTTTACGGAAGGTGTATCGTTTTGCAAATGTTTTAATGCTATTGAAACTGGTGACTGCCCCGAAAATGGCAAACGTCCTGTTAGTAGTTCAAATAATACTATTCCCAGTGAATAAACATCTGATTTCTTTGTTGCCATACCTCCACGTGCCTGTTCTGGTGATAGGTAGTGAACAGAACCAAGAATTGAATTTGTCTGTGTCAATGAGGTTGCACTTAATGCCACAGCAATGCCAAAGTCTGTAACTTTCACCCGTCCATAAGAATCGATTAGAATGTTTTGGGGCTTAATATCCCGGTGAACAATATCGTTAGCATGTGCATGTGAAATTGCAGCTGTTACTTGTTTCATTATATCCAATGCTTCTTGTACATCGATTGGGCCATAGCGCTGTATGTATTCTTTGAGCGTCATCCCGTCCACATATTCCATAACCATATATAAAATATGATCTTCCTCACCTACATCATAAATATTTACGACATTTGGATGTGAAAGGCTTGTCGCTGACTGTGCCTCACGGTCAAAACGGGCAATAAACTCTTCATCATTGGCATAATCCAGACGTAATACTTTAACGGCTACATCACGATTCAAAATAATATCATTCGCCAGATATACATTGGCCATCCCACCGCCGCCAATAGTTTCACCAATCTGGTAACGATCATTTAACAGGTGACCTTTTAACACGATGACTCACCTTCTTTCTCAGTTAAATCATGGTGTACAATAACAAGGGAGATATTATCCTCTCCACCCCGTTCATTTGCAAGTTTAATCATTTTGTTGCCTGATGTTTGGATATCATGCTCCAATTGAGTAAACTGCAGAAGTTCATCATCTGTCACTTTATTCGTTAAACCGTCAGAACATAGCAAAAGTTTATTCCCATGTTCCCACCCTATCGATATTGTGTCAGCCGCAATATTTGTTTCAGTTCCCAAAGCTTTTAATAACACATTTTTACGTGGGTGCTGATCGGCATCATCTTTACTAATTTGACCTGAACGAACAAGCTCATTAACCAATGAATGATCATCCGTTAATTGCTTAAATCCACCTTCGTTTAATATGTAGCAGCGGCTATCTCCAACATGTGATACAGTAGCAAAATCAACTGTACAAATTGCTATAACTGCAGTTGTCCCCATACCCTGGCACTCTTCCTTGCTATTTGCCTGTTCAAAAATGGTATTGTTTATTTCTTGCACAGTAGCTGATAGCCACGTTTCGGCCTCTTCCGGAGAATTTAACAGCTTACATTCCTGCCATTTTTTCTGAATGACTGATGTTGCCATTTGACTTGCAACGTCACCAGCTTGATGTCCTCCCATGCCGTCTGCCACAATTACCAGCATTTGGTCACCTTGATTATAAAAGACTCCCCCGGAATCTTCATTATGGTTTCTGACCTGACCCTTATCTGTAAGAAATTGTCCTTTCATCCTATCACCCCATAAAGCAGTGCTATTATGTAATAGCAAGTTAATTTGATTAAACCTTTTTAAGTCTTGTTAGAAAAAAGCCATCTGTGTAAAACGTTTGTGGATATATCTGCAAGCCAATTTCTGTAAGCCCTGGTGATCCTGTTATCATTTTTGGTAACTCATCAAACAAGGAAGTATCTAAGATGAACCCGGAGTTTTTCTCTAAAAAGGTCTTTACTGCATCTTCATTTTCTTTTTTATCCACTGTACAGGTGCTGTAGATTAATAGTCCACCCTTTTTTAATAGTGGCGCTACATGTTCCAGTATATCATGTTGTATTTTTGATAAATTATAAATATCTTCTTCTTGTTTATTATATTTTATGTCGGGTTTCCCCCGGATAACACCTAGTCCAGAGCATGGGGCATCAACAAGGATCCTGTCAAAACTCTCTTTTGCATGTTTTTCCTGTAATTTTCTTGCATCACCTTGTTTGGCATCAATTATTGTCAAATCCAATAGATCAGCTCTGTCTTCAATTAGTTTTGTCTTTTTTGCATGTAAATCATATGCATCAATTGATCCTTGATTTTCCATTTTTTCTGCGATATGTGTCGCTTTACCACCTGGCGCACTGCAAGCATCCAATACATCCATTCCAGGCTTCGCTTGGAGTATTTCTGCAACGAGCATGGAGGATTGATCCTGGATTGATAAATATCCTTCTGAAAATAGCGTTGTCTTTAAAACATTTCCTTTATCGATTATAATTCCCTGACTGGAAAATTCGGATGCTCGTATTTCAAATCCAAGCTCTGCAAGTTCGTTCATTGCCTTTTCCCGCGTTATTTTCAGGGGTTGTACACGTACAGATAATACCTTTCTCTCGAGGTTAGCATAGCACATATCCCGTGTAATTTTGTTTCCATACATCGAAATCCATCGCTCTACAAGCCATTCCGGGTGACTTGATTCAATTGAAATACGTTTAGCAGTACTTTCTATTGCAGACGTATCAGGAACTCCCTTTCGCTGAATACTTCTAAGAACACCATTAACAAATGAAGCAATCCCTTTATGACCTCTTGCTTTGGCAATTTCAACAGCCTCATGAATAACTGCATGATCCGGTACTTTATTTAAAAATGTCATCTGGTAGACAGACATTCGGAGGACCATTCGAACCCAGGGCTGTATTTTTTTCTTTTTGTCAATAAATGCTTCTAAATAGTAATCCAATGTTAACTTACGCTGGATGGTACCATAGACGATTTCCGTTAAAAGTCCTTCATCCTTAGGTGCAATCTTTCGAGACTTTATTTCATTATTAATTAATAAATTACTATATCCACTGTCCTGCTCAATTCGTAATAGCAAGTCAACGATAGCTTTTCTTACTTGATAATCGCTCATTTAATCACCCAATTTAATGCCTGTCTTTATACGATCAGCTGATCCCTGAAGGTATTGTTTGACGGTCATCCGTTTTTTTCCTGCTGGTTGGATTTCAGTTATTCGAATTCCTTTTTGATTACCACACACTACTACGAAAGCTCCATTCTCGATAATACGAACAATTTCCCCTGGTAATCCTTTGTATTCATCATCATCCGGTTCTCCCCACCAAACTTTCATTACATCTCCCTGATATGTCGTAAATGCTACTGGCCATGGATGCAAGCCTCTAATCTGGTTATAAACAACGTCATTGCTATTGTTCCAGTCAATTTTTTCCTGTTCCCGTTTGATGTTTGTCGCAAATGTTGCCTCTGCATCGTTCTGTTTAGCTGGAATTAAGCTTTGATCGAATAATCGCGGCAATGTATCAATTAATAAGCTTGCCCCTGTTCTGGACAACTTTTCGTGCATTGTTCCAACATTGTCAGCTGTTGTAATTGGCTCCGCTCGCTGTGTTAAGATGTCACCTGCATCAAGCTTCTCAGCCATGTACATAATTGTAATACCTGTCTCTTCCTTACCCTGCAAAATAGCGTAGTGAATAGGCGCACCGCCTCTTAATTCCGGCAATAATGAGGCATGCACATTTATACAGCCAAATTCAGGTGCTTCCAGTAATTCGTTTGGCAAAAGTTGTCCATATGCAGCAGTTACAATTAGGTCAGGCTCATAGGCAAGTATTTTCATATACTCATGTCTTAATTTTTCAGGCTGGAATACGGGGATTTCATGTTTTTCAGCTTCAGCCTTAACGGGAGTTGGTGTTATTACTTTTTTTCTTCCTTTTGGACGGTCTGGTTGTGTCACAACTAATACAATTTCATACTCCGCCTGTACTAGTGACTGTAAGATTGGTACTGAAAAATCAGGTGTACCCATAAAGACTATTTTTTTCATCAGCTAGTACTCCTTTCTACATCAATTGATATGGCTGCATATCTACTGTTATCAAAAGATCATTTTTTCGGACTTCATCATCAAATTGACGAATAATTTTTCTTATTAATGTTCGTAAATTCGGTTCACTCTTGTATTTTATCATGCATTGATAGCGATATCTATCTTTCATGCGTGCGATTGGAGATGGCGTTGGGCCTAAGACAACTGTCTCTTCATTACTGATTTTGCTCAGAAGTAATTGAACAATTTTCTGTGCTGTCTGAACAACTGTGACATGATTTTGATGTGAAACGGTTATTAATACAAGAAATACATATGGCGGATATTGAAATGCCTTTCGCGTACTCATTTCATTTTTATAAAACTCCATGAAATCATAATTACTTGCAAGTTCAATACTATAGTGCTCAGGTGTATAGGTCTGGATTATTACTTCACCAGGCAAATCGTGTCTGCCTGCTCGACCACTAACTTGTGTCAACAGTTGAAACGTCTTTTCAGACGAACGAAAGTCGGGCAGGTGTAACATCGAATCAGCTGTAAGAACACCAACTAACGTTACATTTTCAAAATCAAGGCCTTTGGCAATCATCTGTGTACCCAACAATATGTCTGCCTCTTTATTAGCAAACTGATTGAGTATTTTTTCGTGTGACCCTTTTCTTCTGGTTGTATCGACATCCATCCTGACTACTCGTGCTTCTGGAATCAGCTGTGTTAATGATTCTTCAATCCGTTGCGTTCCGGTTCCAAAAAATCGGATTAAGTCACTTTTGCACGATGGACAGTTTGCCGGCATCTGCTCTTCATATGAACAATAATGGCACTTTAATTGTCTGCTGTTTTTATGGTATGTAAGAGCAATATCACAATGTGGGCATTCATTCACATGACCACAGTCTCGACACATAACGAACGTGGAATACCCTCTTCTGTTTAATAACAGTACAATTTGCTCCCCGCGTTGTATGCGCTGTTCTATGTTTTCCTTTAAACTTCTTGAAAACATGGAACGATTGCCTTCGTGGAGTTCATTTCGCATATCAACAATATTAACCTTAGGCATTTCTTTATCATTCGTCCGCTTCGATAATGTGGCTAGCTTATATACACCCTTTTGTGCGCGTGCATATGATTCCAGCGTTGGTGTTGCACTGCCCAATATAACTGGACATCGGTGATTCTCACCACGATAAATGGCTACATCACGTGCATGATAGCGCGGCTGATCCTCCTGTTTATAGCTGTTTTCATGCTCTTCATCAATAATAATAATTCCCAGGTTTTCAAAAGGGGCGAAAATAGCTGACCTTGCTCCAACAACAACTTGTACTTCTTTTCGGTGAATACGACGCCACTCATCATATTTCTCTCCGTTTGACAGGGCACTATGTAAAACTGCTACGTTTGATCCAAATCTGCCTTTGAATCGTTTCACCATCTGTGGTGTAAGTGAAATTTCCGGTACAAGAACAATGGCCTCCTGCCCTTTTTCAATTACATCCTGAATTGCCTGCAGATAGATTTCGGTCTTGCCGCTTCCTGTTACACCATGTACAAGAAAAACATTATGCAACTCATCTTTAATGTGTTGTTTAATTGGGGTTATTGTCTCTTGCTGCTGCTCTGTTAATGTTAATGCCGTTGTCTGTTCGAACGACTTATCGTCATACGGGTTACGATAGATTTCTCTTTTTGTTGAGGCTAGCAAACCTTTATCTAACAGGTTCTTAACAGTAGAACTAGTTGTATTAAACTTTTTGGCTAATACATTTTGTTCTATTTCCTGTTGGTTATCGATAAAAAAGGCAAGCAGCTCTTTTTGTTTTCTGGCATTTTTGGATAAATTCTGAATTGCTTCTTCCAATAGGTGTGGTTCACGATTAGGCGTAATCATCGTGACATGTTTTTTTGTTATTTTTGATTTAACAAGATAATTAACAACAACATCCCCATCCTGTACTGCCCTTTGAATCTGTGAATAGCTAACTACTGATCCCGCTAGTTCTTCATAGGCCACAAAGTCACGCCCTGCGAAAAAGGATTCTAGTTCATCCGACAAGGGGCCATCTGTCACCCGCTCTAGCTCTTTTTTATATTGTGCTTTCATAACCTGTGGCAGCATCGCTTGAAACGCAGTAATATATAAACTTAATGTCTCGTTTGCCAGCCATTTTCCCAATCCTAATAACTCATCTGTAAGAACTGGTGTTAAATCAAGCACATCACTAATATTCTTTAATTTATCAAAAGATGATTCACTTGTTCGTTCAACTACAAACCCCATGATCTTCCTGGGCCCAAATGGAACGATAACACGCATTCCTATTTTAAGAATATCCTGAAATTGCCCTGGAATCTTATAATCAAACGTCTGATTTATGGAACTGGCTGGAACATCTACTATCACCTTAGCTATATTCACTTCACTTCATCCTTCATATCGCGAGCAATAAAAGCCATTAACTGATTAGCGACCTCATATTTGGATGTTAAAGAAATCTCTTCTGGCTGCTGTGATTTATTTACATATGTGACGATATTTGTATCCCCGCCAAAACCTGCTCCATCAACCGAAACATCATTTATGACAATAGCGTCCAAGTGTTTCTTTTGTAACTTTTCTATACCAAACTGGAGTGTATTAGATGTTTCAGCTGCAAATCCAACAAGAAATTGACTCTGCTTGGAATCACCAAGGGATTGAAGTATATCTTTTGTCCGTTCCATCTCAACTTCCCAGTTATTAGATTGCTTTTTCATTTTCTCATCATAAATTTGTTTTGGACGATAATCAGCTACTGCTGCTGCTTTAATTACAATATCATTGGCTTTAAATCGCTGGTGCATTGTCTCAAACATTTCTGCAGCAGTTGTTACGTCAATTCTATTAATATTTTTATTGGAGGTTTCAAGATTTACAGCACCCGCGACAAGTGTTACTTCTGCCCCCATATTCGCAGCTGCTTCTGCAATAGCAAATCCCATTTTCCCAGATGATCTATTAGTGAAGAAACGCACAGGATCAACCTTCTCCTGAGTTGGACCAGCTGAGACCAATACTTTTTTACCGGTAAATAATCCATTGCTTTTCTGGTGTTCTGCGACAGCACCGATAATACTTTCCGGTTCTTCCAATCTTCCCTTACCAACGTATCCGCATGCAAGATAGCCTGCACCTGGCTCGATAAAATGGTATCCCCATTCGTCAAGCTGTTTCATATTTTTGATTACTGCAGGATGCGCGTACATATTAACGTTCATAGCTGGAGCGATATAAACACTGGCCTGAGTCGCAAGTAAAGTAGTTGAAAGCATATCATCAGCTATACCATTAGCCATTTTGCCAATCATGTTAGCTGTCGCCGGAGCAATTATCGCAATATCCGCCCAATCAGCTACATCAATATGAGCTATTTTAGCAGGATTTTTTTCATCAAATGTATCGGTATAAACAGGGTTTCTGGATAAAGCCTGAAATGTTAACGGTGATACGAATTTTGTTGCACTTTCTGTCATCATCACTTTAACATTTGCACCCTGCTGTGTTAATTTACTAGTTAATGCACAAGCTTTATATACTGCAATACCACCTGAAACTCCTAAAAGTATATTTTTATTTCTAACCATACTTGCCCCCCTTACCTAAACCTAAGGTATATTCCTGGCAATACCATAGTAACTGCCTATTATGAATAATATACTCTCTATCAGTATTAGAGTTTTTTTCATATGCCAAATAAAACCCCCGCAATTGGATGAATAGCGAGGGTCGTTGTGATTACTTACTATCGTCTTCTTGTACAAATAACTTTTCTGCGAGAATTTCTTCGAGTGCAACCCCAACAAGCTTATGTGATTTTGGGTTATCGATTAACATATCTTTTGCATGACGCATTTCTCTTGCTCGTCTTGCTGATAACGTTACAAGGGTATATTTTGATTTAATCTTTTCCTGCAGTTCATCAATTGATGGCTCTAACATCATTTCATTTCATCCTCCAATAACTGTTTATATTGCTTTGCTATTCGATCCCGCTTACAGTGCTCACTTTGAATAATTGACTGTATTTTTGAAACTGCTGAATCGACGTGATCATTTACGACAACATAGTTATACGCGTCCATCATTTCGATTTCTTTCCGTGCTTCACGTAATCGCTGTAAAACTAATTCCTTAGACTCTGTTCCACGACTGACAATCCGGTTCTTCAATTCTTCCAAACTAGGTGGAAAAAGAAAAATAAACACACCTTCCGGGAAATTTTCCTTCACCTGCAGAGCCCCTTGGACTTCTATTTCAAGAAAGACATCGTGACCAGCTTCTAGAGTATCTTCAACATATTTTCTAGGAGTCCCATAATAATTATTAACAAATTGAGCATATTCTAACAGCTGGTTTTCTTCAATCAGCTCTTCAAACGCTTCTTTTGACTTATAAAAGTAATCAACACCGTCAGTTTCGCCAGCCCGCTTTTCCCTTGTTGTCATGGAAATAGAATATTTTAAGTCATTTGCTTTTGCAAAAAGCTCTCGTCTAACCGTTCCTTTCCCTACACCTGATGGACCGGATAGAATAAATAATATACCCTTTTCATCAATCAAAATAGTTCCTCCTAGTCATTCATCTGAAATTTCTTCATGACTTAAAACACGTTGTCCAACAGTTTCAGGCTGAACAGCAGATAAAACTACATAATCACTATCTGTAATAATTACTGCTCTCGTACGTCGTCCGTAAGTCGCATCTACCAGTTTATTGTTATCACGTGCCACTGTTATAATACGTTTTATCGGTGCCGATTCCGGTGATACAATCGAAATAATCCGATTGGCAGATACGACATTCCCGAATCCTATATTAATTAATCGTAAGCTCAAAATTGCTCCCCCTTAAGTATACTATCCTTAGTAACAAGTTAGTTATAAAAATACTTTTTCTATGATATAGTTCGTTTCTCTCTATATAATACGACTATTATAAGGAAAATGGAATGCATAATTCAAATGTTTACTCTATATTTTGAATTTGTTCTTTAATTTTCTCTATTTCACTCTTTAATGAAACAATCCACACTCCAATTTTAGCATCGGTAGATTTCGATCCGACAGTATTTGCTTCCCGATGCATTTCCTGCATAATAAAATCCAGTTTACGTCCAATCGCATCATTTAATTCAATTGTTTCAAAAAAATGATCAATATGACTCTGCAGACGGGTGATCTCCTCCGTTATGTCACCCTTTTCAGCCAGAAGTGCAATTTCCTGATGCATACGTGTTTGATCAATTACGTCATTTTTACCAAGATACTTGGAAATACGAGACTGGATACGGTCACGAAATTCCTCAATCACACTTTCACGTCGTGTTTGTAAATGGGAAACCGTGTCTTGAATTCCGAGCATTCTATTACGTATATCTTTTAGCAAAAATTCCCCCTCTTCTTTCCGCATCAACAGTAGTTGTTCACAAGAACGCTTCACACTTGCTGTGATGGAATTTATTAGTTCATCGGAATAATTCTCTATCTCCTGAACTGAGAGTAAATCAGGAATTTCCGACATGATAGTAACTGGAATTTCCCCTGCAAGGTTATACCGTGCTTTAGCACTTTTAATTTGGTCTATGTATTTGTCCATCAAATCCCAGTCGGTATAAAGTTCTTTTTGGACTAGTCCATCTCCTTGAACATTTATATATACTTCCATTCTGCCTCGTTGAAAGGACAATTGAAGTATTCGCTTGATTTTATCCTCCAGAAACAATAAAGAGCGGGGAATTTTTGCAGTGAAATCCAAAAAACGGTGATTCACACTCCGTATCTCTACAGTCACAGTCGTATTATCTAAGTGAAATACATCTTGACCATACCCCGTCATACTCATTACCATATAAATCACATCCATTAAATTAGAAACACTATATCTCCTTATTATAACAGTCCTTTACAAAAAAATAAAAAACCTTCTATCAATTTGCTGAGTAAATTTGTTTTGAAGCATCAAACCAGTTGGAATAGAATTGATATTGATGATTGAATGGGAATGTGCCCGCCTTCTATTGGGGGACTCGTTTCGTCCTTCTCTGCAGGGTCTTGCCTGACATTTTCCCAGACTTCAGACTGTTCCTTCGACGGACAGGACGTGCTAGTATCGGCGTTGGTCACAGGACGTGACTGTTTTTAGCCGATGACCCATAGGAGCGAGTCTCGCATTTTTCCGCAGCTTAGACAACTCCACGAACTCATTGACTATCACTACGCATTAATCAGAAAGCCTCCAATGGTAGATATTTCTTGACTAGAGGCTGGAGTGTTCCCTATGGCTAAGAAGCAATGTCACAATAAGCATTGGCTAATTAACAGGACAAAGTGAGCAAAACCCAGCGGAGGAATTCACGAAGACTCCTGCGGGAAAAGCAACAGCTGAAGATCCCGCAGGAAGCGGTTTTTGCTTCCGAGGAAGCTGAAGCGTTGCCCGCGGAAAGCGAAGTGTATTTCCGAAGCGGTGTCATAGCACTCAGCTATTTCTCGTGTTAGTTTATATGAAACTAAGTATTAGATTCAACCATTAAAAATGAACCTTTAAACATCCTATTCTATTATTATTCATCTTTAATGTGAAAGGTTTAGTTATGTCCCAGCATCTAAAAAAAGCGGTTCAATTAAGGCTACAAATTGCTTTTTGTACACCGTAACTGAACCACTTTTTAAATAAAGGATTCTTTCAATTATTTTTTTGTAAACCCAAACAGAACGGTTGGAAGCGAGCTTAAAACAAGAATTAACATCCAATCCCTAACATTTAGAAATGTCGTATGAAAGATGGGCTGCAACGGCTCCCAATAGATAACAACAAGCAACAATAGAAGTGATGATAATACTGCCAAAACCAAATATTTATTTTCAAAAGGATTGCGGGCAAAAACTGAATTTTCACTTCGGCAATCGAACACATGAATCAACTGAGCCATTACCAATGTTGTAAATGCAATAGTTTGTCCATAAATCAAATTATCCGGGTTATCCTGGTATGCCATCATAAACGCAATCAATGTAATAACACCAATTAATATGCCACGGCTGATTATTTTAAAGCCCAATCCCCTGGCAAATATCCCTTCCCTTGGATTTCTGGGCCCCCTACGCATTACATCACCTTCTGACTGATCCAGCCCTAGAGCCATTGCGGGAAGCCCATCTGTTACAAGATTTACCCACAGTATTTGTACTGGTACCAAGGGTAAAGGAAGTGCTAACAACATTGCAAAAAGCATAACAAGAATCTCACCAACATTTGATGCTAATAAATAACGGATAAATTTCCGTATGTTTTCGTAAATATTTCTTCCTTCACTAATTGCAGATTTAATTGTAGCAAAGTTATCATCCATTAGTACTAATGAAGAAGCCTCTTTCGTTACATCTGTCCCGCTTCTTCCCATACTAATTCCAATGTCACTTGCTTTTATAGCTGGCGCATCATTTACACCATCTCCAGTCATTGCTACAATATGACCTTTTTCCTGAAAAGCTTGGACGATCTTTAATTTATGCTCTGGAGTAACACGAGCAAATACGTAAACCTGATCGATAACATCACGAAGTTCTGTTACAGACATTTGGTTTAGTTGGTATCCGTCCAAAACCATTCCATTTTCAGGGAGCAGGTTCAGATTAATCGCAATTGCACGAGCGGTTTTTTCATGGTCACCAGTAATCATTACTGTCTTAATGCCAGCATCTCGACATTCCATAATAGCCGTTTTCACTTCTTTTCTTGGTGGATCCATCATTCCGCATAAGCCAACAAACGTTAAATCCTTCTCCAATGTTGCTGTATTAAGAGGATCATCTTTTGAAATTGGCTTCATGCCTATTGCTATCGTTCGTAAAGCCTTTTGAGCCATGTTGTTAATTTCATCATCAATCGTTTGCTTGTCTTCGGAACGCAATACCTTGCGACCACCTTCACCTAAAAAGAAAGCTGAACGTGGAAGCAACACGTCTGGCGCACCTTTCGTAATTAGAAATCGCATCTGATTTTCATCTTCAATAACCATGCTCATTCTTTTACGATCAGAATCAAATGGTATTTCTTTTATAATCTGGAAATTGTCATTCACCTTAGGGGATAATCCCAGCTTTCTGGCAGCTACAAGCAATGCTCCGTCAGTTGGATCTCCGTCAACAAAATATTTTCCTTTTTTGACTTGTAATGACGCATTATTACATAGCAACCCATATAAAAGCATTGATTCCAAATTAGGGAAATCACGACCGACTTTTTCTTTATTTGCAAAAAAATCGCCCTGTATATCGTAACCATCGCCCGTTACATATAAGTTTTTCCCGTTTACATAGACTTCTTTTACCGTCATTTGGTTCTCAGTCATTGTCCCAGTCTTATCAGAACAAATAACTGAAGCACACCCTAAAGTTTCCACTGCAGAAAGCTTTCGAACAATTGCTTTTTTCTTAATCATCCGCTGAACACCTAATGATAATGCGACAGTTACGATTGCAGGTAGTCCTTCTGGTATGGCTGCAACTGCTAAGGACACCCCAGCAAGAAACATATTATATAAAGGATGCCCCTGATACACACCAACAAAAACGACTAAAGCCGTTAAAAAAAGTGCAACGACGATCAGAATTTTCCCCAGTTCTGTAAGTTTATGTTCTAATGGTGTGATTGTTTTCTTGGTCTTAACCATTAATGATGCAATTTGACCCATCACTGTATTCATGCCAGTTCCAACAACGATACCTATTCCAGATCCTCTTGTAACCAACGTCCCCAGGAAACCCATGTTGACCTGATCCTGGGCGTCAAGATGGTCTTTGCTTATTGCAGTAGCATGCTTCATTACAGGGAGCGATTCACCGGTAAGTGCCGATTCTTCTGTCTCCATGCTATTTGATTTCGTTATACGTATATCAGCAGGTATTCGATCTCCACTGTTAATACGCAATACGTCACCTACAACCACATCTTGGGATGGAATCCTTTCCCACTTCCCATCACGAAGAACATTCGCTACAGGAGCAGACATTTCTTTTAATTTAGCAAGTGATTTTTCCGCTTTTTGTTCCTGAAAAAAGCCAAGAAAACTATTCACTAAAACGATTACCATAATCGCTATTGCGTCGACATATTCACCAAGTAATCCAGCAATTAAGGTTGCAGCAAGAAGAACCAGAACCATGAAATCCTGGAATTGTTTGAAAAAGATCAGCCACTTAGATGTGTTTTTTTCAGTTTCAAGTTTGTTTGCACCAAATTCTTTTCTGCGTTGGTCCACTTGTTTTTCTGCAAGTCCGCGATTTGTCGTAACATGCAATTTTTGTTCGACATGATCTACATCTAATTGATACCATTTCACACTGCATTCCTCCAAATTCATCTACATGCACTATAGTTAAACGTAATCTTTATACGATATCTATGCAGACTCGTCCCAAAAAATGCTATAATTGAATCAAAAGCGGAAGTGACCGTTTAAGAATGTATTTTACTTTTGGTTCTTTTTTAAAATTTTGTTACGCTTGACCCTCGCAGTTGATATAAACTGTGTCACAATGATTTTTTTCTTTTGTGACGCTTTCGCCCGTTCTAATGATGGTTGAGTGCCTTGATTCGTTCCGGCAAAATACTTCGCTTTCCATGGGCACGACCTCAGCCTCCTTGCCCCGGCAAGGGGTATGCCGACGTTGTCCGCAAAGGACGGTTTTAGTCGGCCTTCATTTAGCTACTTCTTCCGGGGTCTTCGGACGTGCTGTTCCCATAGGAGTCTACGTATTCTGCCTCCACTGGTAGAGTTTTTCTGATTAATGAGTAGTTATGGCCTATGAAATCAACGTTCGTGGAGTTATTACAAGCTGTGTAAAAATGTATTTCTCCTAAGGGAAGAGTAGCAATTGAAAATCCCATAGTGAGCGTTACTTGCTCCGAGGAGGCTGAGCTGCTGCCACAGGAAAGCGAGTATCTTTTCAGCTGGACTTAAAAAGAACTGCGTGTTTCTTTAAATAGTTTAAAAAACATTGCTTTTTTCCACCAGAATATACATTTTGTTAATTTTTTAGATTATATTAGCAAAATCGAGCGTAGGAAATACACAGAGACTCCTGCGTGTCACCGGCTAAAACCGGTCACGTCCTGTGACCAACGCCGGTACTAGAACGTCCTGTTCGTCGAAGCAACAGCTGAAGATCCCGCAGGAAGTGGTTTTGCTTCCGAGGAAGCTGAAGCGTTGCCCTAGGGTGCGCGAAGTGTATTTCCGAAGCGGTGTCATACACTCAAACCTTTTTCACACTGTGTCACAGTTTATGGATTTTGTGCCAAAAACAACAATTCTTTAAAGAATAGACCTACTTTTAGAAAGCAAGAGGTGTTTGCATGCCATTTGATGGAATCGTTACACGAGCAGTAACGAACGAATTAAATTCAAAGATAACCCCGGGAAAAATTACTAAAATTTATCAGCCAACATTGACAGAGTTAGTTTTCACTATACGAAGTCACGGAGAAAACCATACATTGCTTTTATCAATTCATCCGGTATATGCAAGGTTACACTTAACCGGAGACTCCTATAAGAATCCTAAAGAACCTTCAATGTTTTGCATGTTGCTTCGTAAACACTTATCAGGTGCAGTAGTTGAATCCATTGATCAATATGGAATGGAACGAATTGTTACCTTTTCCATTCAAGCACGAAATGAAATTGGTGACATGACGACGAAAAAACTTGTAATCGAACTAATGGGGAAACATAGTAACGTCATGCTTGTGGATGGAGAAAAAGGACACATCCTTGATAGCCTTAAACATGTATCTGTCTCGCAAAATCGTTATCGTACAATACAGCCCGGTCATGATTACAAACTTCCGCCAAGTCAGGATAAGCTGAATTTATTGGACATTGACAAAGGAACATTTATTCGAAAGCTTGATTTTAATGCTGGAAAAATGGATGCCCAAATCGTGCAAACCTTAATAGGGGTTTCTCCTTTAATTGCAAAAGAAATTGTCCATCAGGCAAAGCTTGGGTCGTCTGAGACCTATAAAACCAGGTTTGAAGCCATACAGGAACTGATACAGAATAATAGCTATACACCAACTATTTACCGGTACAAAAAAGAAGATTTTCATGTAATCCCAATATCTTTTCTTGATGCACAAGAGGAAATGTTTTCAGACACGAATCAGATGCTAGACAGCTTTTATTCCGGGAAAGCTGAGAGAGACCGTGTAAAGCAGCAAGCAAAAGATCTGTATCAGTTTATAAAAAATGAAAAAGATAAGAATCAGCGAAAGCTCAAGAAACATGAAAAGACCATTAAGAAAGCTGAAGGTGCCGATTATTATCAGCGGTTAGGCGAGCTTTTAACAGCTAATATGCACCAAGTAAAACAAGGTGACCAAACAGCTACAGTAATTGATTATTATGATCCAGAACAAAATGAAATGATAATTGAACTAAACCCAAATAAGACACCTAGTGAAAATGCACAAGGCTTTTTTAAAACGTACCAGAAATTAAAAACTTCCATGAAAAAAGTGAAACAGGAGATTAAAAAGGCTAATAATGAGATTGCCTATCTGGAACAATTACTCCAGCAAATAGATTCCGCACGTGAGGCTGACATTGAAGAAATTCGGGATGAGCTTCGTGACGAGGGTTATTTAAAAAGGCAAAGGCAAGGAAAAAAGAAGAAGAAACAAGTAAAGCCTGAACCGGAGAAGTTTACCGCAACAGATGGTACACCAATTCTTGTAGGGAAGAATAATAAGCAAAATGAATATGTAACGATGAAGCTTGCACATCGTGATGATGTTTGGCTACATACGAAAGATATACCTGGATCACACGTCATTATTCGTGATAGGGATCCAAGTGAGGATACATTGTTTGAGGCAGCGCAACTTTCAGCATATTTCAGTAAGTCACAGCAATCGTCATCTGTACCTGTTGATTATACAAAGATACGCCATGTTAAAAAGCCAAATGGCGCAAAACCTGGTTATGTTACGTATGATAACCAGAAAACGTTATTTGTAACTCCAGATAAAACTATCGTAGAAAAACTAAAAAACGGATAATCCTAATGGGATTATCCGTTTTACTTTTTATAATTTAAGAAACTGCTTTGGGGTTTAATGTTACCTCAACGTTACCACGAGTTGCTTTAGAATAAGGACACACTTGATGGGCATCTTCTGCTAATTCTTTGGCCTCTTCAGAGCTCACACCTTCAATAGCAATATTAAGTGTTACCTCAATTTTAAATCCATCATCCTCGGGGTCCTTGCAGAAACTGACTTCTGCAGTGGTTTCCGAGTCAATTTTCTTTTTTTGCTTTGAGGCAACTAAGTTAAGCGCCCCGTCAAAACAAGCAGAGTATGTTGCTGCAAAAAGCTGTTCAGGATTTGATCCTTTTTCATCCTTATTATTTGCTGGGTTCACAAGATTTAAATCAATTAAACCGTCTTCCGATTTAACATGTCCATCTCGCCCATTTTTTGCCGTAGCCTTTGATGTAAATATTACTTCACTCATCTTAGAACACTCCTTTATAATGCTTTATATAGTATGTTCCTGTTTCTACCTTTTATTAAACATTTTGGTTGTTTATAACTACTTAACAGCTAAAGAAAATTTTTACCCAATAATGCAGAAATAAAGTTATCTACTTGTGGTAATTTACGAACACCTTCCTGATAGCAAACCCAGGTATCTCTAGTAACACGTTCGCCATCTAATTTCATAGAAATATGCGGATATTCATCCATCATCGAATCTGACACACTTTCTGGGAGAACAGCCATCCCGAGACCTTGCTTCATAAACTGTTTACATGTTTCGATTTGATCAACCCGAATTGTTTTCACAGGTTTGATTACTCCTTGATGATGATAAAGCCAATTATCTACTAATTCATGCATGCTATCATCACTTTTAAATGAAATTAACGGGCGCTCTTTTAATTTATTTTTTGGAAAAGGCTCCGTATCAAATATATATAACGGATCATCAAACAGATTCGTACAGACACTGTCCTTTAATTTTTCACCACGAATAATGCATACATGATAATTTTTATGACCTCTTTTTATATCTTCACTAATACCAGTCACTAAATCAATAGCAACCTTGGGAAATTCTTTCGTATAATCTGCAAGAATTGACGGTAAAAACCGTTGACTCACAAGTGACGAGCAGGCAATAGAAAGTGTCCCCTGAACTTCTTCACTAGATTCTGCAAGTGAACTTTTAATTACTTCTTCCTGATCAATCACTTTTTTTGCATGGTTTAATATCATTTCACCAGCCGGTGTTAACACTAGTTTTTTGGGTGTACGAATAAAGATATTTTCGCTAAAGTAGTCTTCTATGTACTTAAGTCGCTGGGTAACCGCTGGCTGCGAAATTAATATCGCTTTTGCAGTCCCGCGAATTGTACCTACCTCATCTAATTTTAGTAGTAGTTCATAATCTTCTATTTTCATAATGGCCCCTTATATGATAAGTATTTGTTATTATTTTATATTATAAACTAATATTGTACTTATTGCATAACAATT
>JBDNGJ010000001.1:0-4408 GCA_041689365.1 Virgibacillus sp. | reverse complement strand
GAGTTAGTTTTAATTGACAATCAGATTTTTCTCTTATTACATAAGTACTACTAGCTGTTTGCTTTGGAGGCTTGTCTTCGTGTTAGGAGTAGTTAGAAAGCAAAATATGCTTTCATATATCCTTTTATCAGGAAGCCAAGCTGACTGAATTATATGCTAGCTATTTCGGAAATGATGGTTGCTACCGAAAAGAAGCCAAAAGTCAGTGCAGAAATTGCAGAGAAACCAAGTGCGAATACATTTTTAATTTTCATTTGACGTATTACTGATACCACTGACAACAGAGTAACAAGTAAAAGGATTACTGCTAAAATCATTATTAAAATATCCTCCTTGTGAACTTTCTTTGATTGTGATAATTACTATAAGTTCTTTAAGTTTATTATTATGTAACAAGCTGTTTCCTATTCTTATTTTATAGTATAAAATGGGTTTTGTCGAGTTATATTATAGTGAATTTCACGAACAAATATTCAATGGAGGGTTGATAATGATTTTTAAAAGTATGTCCTTAGGTCCATTAGGAACCAACTGCTATATCATACACAACAATAATGATGCAATAGTAATTGATCCAAGTGGTGATCCCGATAAAATTATAACGTATTTAAGTGATAAGAAACTAACACCAAACGCAATTTTACTTACCCATGCACATTTTGACCATATTGGTGGAGTTGATAAAGTTAGGAGTTACTATAATATTAATGTATATATTCATGAAGAGGAAGCAGCCTGGCTTGAGAATCCAAAGTTAAACGGATCATTACTTTTTATTGGGAGCGAGATAAAAACGAAAAGTGCTGAGCATTATTTAGTTCCAGGAAATTTTAAGTTAGGCACAATACAGTTCGAAATAATACATACACCAGGACATTCACCAGGCAGTGTCAGTTTCATATTTCATGAGCAAGGACACATTGTTAGTGGTGATGTATTATTTAACCGAGGAATAGGCAGAACCGATTTGCCTGGAGGAGATATTAAGCAGCTTGAGCAAAGTATCCGTAACAAACTCTATACATTGCAGGACTCTTATATTGTCAGTCCTGGTCACGGACCAGAAACAACAATAGGTGGAGAAAAGCAGGACAACCCTTTTTTCTCAAACGAATAAAATTAAACACGTGCAAACTTAATTTGCGGTCTAAGCTACAAAAAAGCCCTCCATTTAAGAAGGGCTTTAGGGGGGATGTGCTCTACTCTTTTGTTGGTTAGGGATAAAAGTTAAGCTACTATATTTACTATAATTGTATATTGACAACATGTCAATAGTGTAAACTAAAAAAACTGATTTCTTAATACTGGTATGAAAATGTGATTGTCCATTACAAAAAAGCGCGATATGTAATAGTTAATACAATCTAGAGTTTTTTGCAGCTATTCTTAGCTGCGGAAAACACTTTAGCTTCATCAAAACAAAAGGAGTCAAAATAAAAAACCCTGCATTTTATATGTAAGCAGGGTTTTTATTTTAATGCCCAAATCCAGGCACTAATATGAATTCTGAATACCAAGTAAATCCAATCATAAATACAGTACAATAAGCTCCGAATAAATACATATACATGCGTTCTGATAATTTCAGATAACTTACTGCTAGGAAAAATGCTGTTTGAACAAGGAAAAGTATTGCTGTTTTTTGCATGTCTCCAATATAAAACATGACTGTGAAAATACCCGTCCAAAAAGCAAGGACACGAAACATTCGATCCATATTTTCCCCCTCCTTTTTAGGTAACCTTATCAATGTTATTATAAACGACGATTTAGATATTGTAAATAAATCTTATTAAACAATTGAAAGTTTTGCCACATACGTGCAATTTTCGCAACCATTAAACATATTTTCATTTTCAATTAAATCTACATTTGTAAATAATGCTTCAAACATACCCTTTAAAAAATGATTGTGGAGTTTACAGACCATTGTATGGTTAGTAGATGCAACTTCTTTGAAGGGACAGTTTTTTATCTGAAAAGTTATGCTGCTTTTGTCTGGATTATATTGAAAATCCGGATACATACCAAGCATTGTGCCAGCATCTTCTAATATGTTCATTTTTTGCTCTTCTGTAAGCTCCTCAATAAAAGGTCCATTGTGATACCGATCAATTACTTTACTCCCATATTTATATCCAGTCTGATATAAAGCATGCATTCCGGCTTCTCCTAATTCAACAAATGACTCTATTGCAATTGAAGATAGTAGTTTATAATCCCGATGTGGAAAGTTAAGCTCAATTACTTCATCGGAAAGTCGATAAACTCTGCTTGGCCGTCCGCCTTTCCCAGTTCTTTTCGAGTAAGATTCTATAATATTTATATCTTCAAGCTTTGAAAGGTGAAGCCTGGCTACGTTTGGATGGATATCGAATAATTCGGCAACCTCAGTAACACCAACTTCCTGATGTTTTTTTATTAAATACTGGTAAATATTAAATCTGGTTGGGTCACTAAGCACGTTTGTTACTTTAAGTGTTTGTTCCACAAATAATCACCTCACTATGTTTGTTACTTTAATTATAGTGAATTGTAATAACGAATTGTGTGAAATCGATTATTTGTTAAAAAATGTACACAACTTAATTGTAGTTATTATGACACATTTTAAAAGGATTATTCTAACCATAGTTTGTTGGATATCACAAAAGTAGCGTTGGAGTCTGTTTTAATACTAAAAAGCAGATGATATTCTTTTTCATTTAAGGCAATATACTCAATCTCTACATCGCCATATGGAAAGTGGTACTGTATAGGATTACCCAATTCATTACCAAGCAATACTTCTTCCTTAAATGATGTTCGTGCCATTTGAAGTAATGTTTCTATTTTCAGTTGATTTGTTTGATTATGGGTTATCTGTATTTCATCCTGGTACATATTAATACTCGCAGTAATAATAATGAACGAAATTGCGATGATAAATAGGACGTAAGGGAGGATAAACCCTTTACTACTACCGATAAATAATAATTGTCTTTTCAAATTGCTCACCTTTTGCAGATATTATTGTGGCGTGAAAGCCGTATACAGTAGACTTAAAACTCATTGCTTGTACATCGCGTAAAAAAACCTCATGTCCTGTAGAATCAACTTTCCTTCTAATCAGATTTTGATACTTTTCAATTGTAGCAACTGAACCATCAATCCGATGGAGAGTAATTTTGGTTGGTTCGATTTTTATATCGGTTGACTCTATTACTTCATCTCGTAAAAAGTAAAATACTGCTGGATAGAAAGTTCATCATAATTAGATGTAAAATTAACCCCTTTTAAAAGGTACCCGGTAAAAGGGATAATTATAAATAAAATGGAAACAGTTAGGATAATTGAAAGGAACGAAAATGCCTTTTCATTCTTCAAAATAACCATACAAGCAAATTTGGTTTGTTTTATTTTTAACATTCTCCCATGTTACACATCCTTTCAGCAATTCGTTTTCAGTTGAAAATTTATAATGGAGTGTTGTAGCATTAATTTCTTTGGAATATTTAATTGGAATGTTACTCTGACTATCCCACAAATATGGCTGCAATTCATCATGCAATTTATTGGCAAACAGCCGTTTTTGATGCAGAATTTCTCTTTCATGCATCAATGTATTTGTAATTGGGATAAGAGTTGAAATCATTACCATTAGGAGGGTCGTGGCTACAAGGGATTCAATTAGAGAAAACCCTTTATTGTTTATCAACGTAGCACCTTCCTTTTCCGAGTGGACAAATAACCTTATACTTGTTATTTTTTGTATTTATCATAATATTTCCAGGTTCTACAATAATCCCCTTGTCATTAAAAGCTATAGCTGACGTAATCCGTTGATCTATTTTCCATCCTTCAGGAATTTTCCGTTCCACCAGAATTTTAATATTTTGACCTTTTGCTATGGTATAACTTTCATTATCGGTAAAAGTTAAACGAAAGTAATTTCTTATGCCATATGATTCGGATTGCATATATAGTAAATCCATTTGTAATGTATCCATGAAATTATCTTCTTCCTGTTTTTCAAAAATCGAGAAATGTAATGGGACACTAAGAATCAGTAATACAGACCAAACGGAAAGAACGAATAGAACTTCTATTAAGGTAAATCCGTTTTTAAACTGCATCAGGTTCCGGTGATGATACTGACAATTGCTTTATCGTCTGTGTTGATGGTTATGTGTAAGTCAGTATCGTCAGGGCATTTCTTTTGATCTTTTGTTATATAACCTGCAGTTTCCAAAGCATCGAGGTCAACTGGATAATCATTTTCTTCTATATAATAAGCATCAACCTGTGCTTGGACTACAGTTACCAAAGCATTGCACCCTTTATCGTATACTTCCTTGCTCTTGTCACTTAGATTAGGGACCATTAGAATAATCAGCACTGAAATAATCATGAGAACAATGAGCATTTC